>NZ_QVLV01000014.1:0-142318 GCF_003435485.1 Eisenbergiella massiliensis | reverse complement strand
CAGGTTTTGGAGAGAAAAGAGATTAGATTCAATGTTCGGTTTTGAGGGTATGGATTTTATATGATAGAAATAATTGCCTTATCTGAAATTCAGATAAGGTTTTTTTGTTGATATTTGCAGACATCAAAGATTAAGATATATGAATTGTTACGAAAGAAATTCTTAATAAAAAAGCAATTAGGGAAAGTATATTGCGTTTCCCGGCTAAATATTATATGATAAATTTATATTATTGTTGCTTTATGTAGATTAATGATGATATCTATGGAGGGATGGTTATGAAGAAGGACAGAATAATTAAGCTATGTATGACTATCTGCCTGATACTTGGAATATCCGTAATGCCGATAAATCAGCTTGAGGTCAAGGCGAATGAGATTATTGCAACGGTGCAGGGAACTATTTCATCGGGGACAACCTCTGATTTGCTCAGGCTCTCCACACCGCAGGGCAATATGGAAATAAAGCTCGACAGCGATACGGATGCCAGTGCCTGCAAGATATTGCTGCCCGGCAAGAAAATAAGCGTTTCCGTATCCCGTGGTTCGGACAGCTATCTTCATGCTGTTAAGATTACCAGCGAAACGCAGACTTCGTCAACCACACTTGACGCATCCACTACCGTTACGGTAAAGGGGACATTGAGTGATAAAACCAAGGATGATATTCTGTATCTGAATACAAGCGCCGGCGAAATGCAGATTAAGCTGGATTCGAATACGGGTATGAGCGGATGCTCTTATCTTGTGGCGGGAAATACTTATTTTATTTCCTGTGCCAGAGGTTCTGATGCTTATATGCATGCCATCAGTATTTCAGATACCGCAGGAGGAGCGAAAGGCAATTCAGCTACAGGAGTTACCGGTACGGTAGGTGACAGCACAAAGGATAATCTTCTGTATTTGTCTACCAAAGAAGGTGAAATGCAGTTTGTAATCGACAATGATACGGATACCAGCAAAGGTATGATTCTTACACCCGGCAATACGGTGACGGTTTCTTTTTACCGCGGCTCGGATGCCTATCTTCATGCTTCCGCCATTGTGGCTTCAAAGAACAATCCCTCGGCAGTCCAGCTTGATACCTCGTCTATTGTAACCGTAAAAGGTACTGTGGAACGTGAATCGAATGAGAATCTGCTTTATCTGAGCACTGCGCAGGGTAAAATGGAACTGAAACTGGATGTGCTGTTCACGCTCAGCAATTGTAAGGCACTGGTCAGCGGGAAAAAGGTTGCAGTTACCTGTGTACGAGGTTCTGATGCTTATATGCATGCAATTAATATTGTTGCAGAGTAAAAAATATATAAAGAGTATTTCCAGGCAGTGTTCTGTTGTTTTCACAGGATGCTGCCTTTTTATTGGCTTAAAATCAAAAAAAGGAAATCACATTGCGCTTTGTGGATCCATTCAAGATGTGGCTTCCCGGAAGGAGGCCGCCAGGAAGAGGAAAAGGAATAGATTTATATAGGAAGAAAAGGGAGGGATTTTCATTACTTGATGCGATGTAAACATTATGATACTATTAACAGGAATAAGTTTTGCAGTTTTACAATAGGGAGTTATCCTGCATAAGTAGAAATGCGGTGAAAAGGTAGAAAAGAGGAAGCGGATTATGACGAAAGAATTGCTCGCTGAGATAGCGGATGCCCAGATGGTTCTGGTGGGTATTGGAAAAGAGATGGAAGAAACGTATAAGAAAATGGAAAATGACAGTTTTTATTCATCTTTGATGGCCCAGGCGGAGAAAGAGGAGGACGCAGCTGCAATATTGCAGTATCTGCAATGTTATTATAGAGAAAAGAACCCGGATTCCGGAAAAATAGATGCTTACAACAGGCTGGCGGACTTGCTGGAAGGAAAAAATTATTTTGTGGTATCTCTTTGTACGGATGATTATATTTATTCGTCAAAGCTGGATGCCGGCCGTATTGTTACCCCCTGCGGTGGTTTCCGGGCGCTTCAGTGCCATTCGGAATGCAGTACGGATCAGGAGCCGCTTGTCTGGGATAAACAGGTGACAGCTCAGGTCATGGAGGAAATAAGGCAGTGCGAGGGACAGCTTTCAAAGGTAGATTTCCCTGTATGTGCGGAATGCTGTTCTATAATGTATTTCAACAGAATAGATACACCTGGTTATAAAGAAGAGGGGTATCTTCCCCAATGGGAAAAATATACGAAGTGGCTTCAGGGAACCTTAAACAGAAAGCTTTGTATATTGGAGCTGGGCGCCGGTATGGAATATCCTACGGTAATCCGTTTCCCTTTTGAAAAGGTTGCCTATTTCAATCAGAAAGCCCGCTTTTACAGAGTGCACAGCAGGTTATATCAGATGACTGCGGAGCTGAAGGAAAAGGGTGTTTCCATCCAGGCAAATCCAGAGGAGTTTTTGAAAAATTGAATGGACTGAGGATTGCAGGTTCAGAACAAGTATGCTACACTACGGTAATGAGATAAAGCGCCGGAAAATGAAAGTGTTGAAATTGTAAGTGATGAAATTGTAAGTGCCCCAAAATGAAATTGCTGAAAAATAAAAGTGCAGGGAGGAAAGCATGATAGCGTTAATAGATTATGATGCGGGAAACATCAGAAGTGTGGAGAAAGCACTTGCGGCTTTGGGAGAAGAAACGGAGGTAACCAGGGATGCAGAGCGCATCCTGGCAGCCGACAGGGTGATTCTTCCCGGGGTAGGTTCTTTTGGCGATGCCATGGGTAAGCTTCATTCCTTCCAGCTTGTGGATGTGATAAAGGAGACAATCCGCCGCAAAACCCCTTTTCTGGGAATCTGCCTGGGGCTGCAGCTTTTGTTTGAAAGAAGCGAAGAGAGCCCGGGAATGGAGGGCCTTGGGATTTTAAAAGGGGAAATCCTGCGTATTCCGGAGAAAGATGGCCTTAAAATACCACATATCGGCTGGAATTCGCTGACGTTTCCTAATCCGGGCAGGCTTTTTGAAGGAATAGAAGAAAATCCCTATGTGTATTTTGTCCATTCCTATTATCTGAAAGCGGCGGAGCCTTCTATTGTAACTGCGGAGACGGAATACGGAACTTTGATACATGCATCCGTGGAGAAGGATAATGTATTTGCATGTCAGTTCCATCCGGAAAAAAGTTCCTCTGTCGGGCTTTCAATTCTGAAGAATTTTATTTCTCTCACATGATAAGGAGATAGGCGGATGCATACGAAAAGAATTATCCCCTGCCTGGATGTAAAAAACGGCAGGGTGGTTAAGGGAGTTAATTTTGTAAACCTTCAGGATGCGGGTGATCCTGTGGAGATAGGAGAGGCCTATGATAAGGCCGGTGCAGACGAACTTGTATTTCTGGATATAACAGCCTCTTCGGATGACAGAAAAACCGTTGTGGATATGGTGCGCAGGGTGGCTGAGAAGGTTTTTATCCCTTTTACGGTAGGAGGAGGAATCCGTACCGTGGAGGACTTCAGGGTGCTGCTCCGTGAAGGTGCGGATAAAATATCAATCAATTCCTCCGCTATCAACAGGCCGGAGCTGATAAGCGAGGCTGCGGATAAGTTTGGAAGCCAGTGTGTTGTAGTGGCTATTGACGCTAAGCGCAGGGCCGATGGAAGCGGCTGGAATATTTATAAAAACGGCGGCAGAATTGATATGGGGATTGATGCGCTTGCCTGGGCGGAAAAGGTAACAAGGATGGGTGCGGGAGAGATTCTGCTTACAAGCATGGACTGCGATGGTACGAAGGCGGGATATGACATTGAACTGACCCGGCGCGTTGCGGATCTGGTTCCGGTTCCGGTGATAGCATCCGGCGGCGCGGGAAGGCTGGAGCATTTTTACGACGCACTGACAGACGGAGGCGCAGAGGCGGTTCTGGCGGCGTCCTTATTTCATTATAAGGAACTGGAAATCAGGGAAGTAAAAGAATACTTAAATGAGAAAGGCGTATCTGTACGGCTGTAAAGCCAGGCGGATGCGCGGAAGACGGGAGATAAAAGAATGGGAATGATACAGAATGACTGGCTGGAGGAAATCAGCGATGAGTTCAGGAAGCCATATTATGCGCAGCTGTTCCAGTTTGTGAAAAAGGAGTATTCCACGTATGTGGTCTATCCGCCTGCGGAAGATATTTTTAATGCATTTCATTTTACCCCTCTGAGCAAGGTGAAGGTGGTTATTCTGGGGCAGGATCCCTATCATAATGTGAATCAGGCACATGGACTCAGTTTTTCCGTAAAACCGGATCAAAAGGAGATTCCGCCGTCATTGGTGAATATATATCAGGAGCTGCATGATGATTTGGGTTGCTACATACCAAACAACGGGTATTTGAAAAAATGGGCGGACCAGGGTGTGCTGATGCTCAATACGGTGCTTACGGTCAGGGCACATCAGGCAAATTCTCATCAGGGAAGAGGCTGGGAGCAGTTTACGGATGCTGTGATTGAAGCGGTTAATCGGCAGGACAGGCCTGTGGTATATATGCTTTGGGGGCGTCCTGCGCAGAGTAAAATTCCGATGCTGACCAACCCGAAGCATTTGATACTAAAGGCATCCCACCCCAGTCCGTTGTCGGCCTTCAGGGGATTTTTCGGATGCAGGCATTTCAGCCAGGCCAATGATTTCCTGAAGAGCCATGGCGTGGAACCAATAGACTGGCAAATTGAAAATATCTGATAAAACTGCTGCAAATATCTGATATAACCAGATGCGAACAGGGAGGAAAGATGTCTGATAAAATATGGAGTTCCAAAAAGGATTTTCAGGAGCTTCTGTTATCCATTGTGGAGCCGCTGAAACCTTATTACAGTGAAGAAAAAGCCCGGTTGTTACTTGGCGTTACGGCAACGAACTACGACAGGAAAGCGGAAACTATGGAGGCCTTTTCCAGACCATTGTGGGGACTGGTGCCTTTTTGGGCAGGAGGAGGTACGGAAGCTGGGTTTGAAGAAATCTACAGATTAGGACTGGTGGCCGGAACCGATCCTACAGGAGACGAATTTTGGGGTGGTTTTCATGCTTTTGACCAGAAATTCGTGGAGATGGCGGCTATTTCCTATGGTCTGATATTAACGCCCGGGAAGCTGTGGGATCCTCTTTCCGACAGGGAAAAGGAACGGCTTGCGGACTGGCTGTACGGCATCAATCAATATGAGCTTCCGGTCTGCAACTGGATCCTTTTTGCTGTGCTTGTGAATGTGGCGCTGATGAAGCTGGGAAGAAAATATGATGCTGGGAAGCTTGAAAAGTATCTGCAGGGTGTGGAGGAATTTTATCTGGGAGACGGATGGTATCAGGATGGGGATTCCGGGCAGAAGGATTATTATGTTTCTTTTGCCATACATTTTTACTGCCTTTTTTATGCGCGGGTCATGGGAGAAGAGGATCCGGAAAGATGCCGAATCTACAAGGAACGCGCCATGCTTTTTGGAAAAACCTTCATTTACTGGTTTGATGAAGACGGGGCGGCGCTGCCCTTCGGCAGATCCCTTACCTATCGTTTTGCCCAGGTGAGCTTCTGGTCTGCCTGCCTGATGGTGGGGGTGTATCCGTATCCTGTGGAGGTCATTAAGGGGCTTATTGTGCGCCATATGCAAGATTGGCTGAAAAAGCCTGTTTTTGACAGAAATCATATTTTAACGATTGGATATGCATATCCGGATTTGGTGATGGGAGAGCGTTATAATGGTCCGGGATCGCCTTATTGGAGTTTGAAAACCTTTGCTTTTTTGATGCTGCCGGATGATCATATCTTCTGGAGTGCAAAGCCGGCGCCTATGCCTGCGCTGGAAAAGGTAAAGCTTATTCCTTATGCAGATATGCTTATGTCAGTTTATGATGGCCATAATACCGCCTATGTGCCCGGCAGATACAGTCCGGCGGGCCATGGGCAGAGTCAGGCTAAATACGGGAAATTTGCTTATGATACGAGATTCGGGTTTCATGTGGCGCGTTCGTGTTTTGAACTGCATGAGGCGGCACCGGACAGTATGCTGGCCTTCTGCATTAACGGCTATACCTATGTGCGGAGAATATGTGAGGATTTCACCGTTTCTGAGGATAAAGTGATTTCCAGTTGGTCCCCGTATCCGGATATCCAGGTGGAAACCACGGTGATTCCGGAAAGCTGGGGACACCGGAGAATCCACAGGATTGTTAGTAATGTGGAATGTGAAGCCTATGACTGTGGCTTCGGCATTGCGTCAGATCCGGACGACGGTTATGAAGCCGGGACGGAGGAAGGGGCCGCATGGGCCAAAAACCGTTATGCATCCTGTGAGGTGACGGGAGAATATATGGATGATGCAGGGGAATGGCTTTTGGAGCCGGGCGTTGTTATTGACGCGGATCCCAATACCAATCTGCTTTATCCCAAGGCAGTGATTCCTGCAGTAAAATACAGGATTATGGAAGGGGTAACGGTAATAGAAACCTGCGTAAGGGCACAATGGAACCGACTGGATTATTGGAAGGCCTTGACAAATAGAATATGACAGTCTATAGTGTTCCTGTAAGGAACTACTAAAGAAGGGGCGGGAAAGAGGATACTTATGGATGAGATGAGTTTTATCGAAAAGCTGATGGTATTCGGTCTGACGAGGCAGGAGGCTTCTATTTATCTGTGTCTGTACAGAAATGGTATATTGACAGGCTATGAGGCGGCGAAGCTCACCGGGATTTCCCGTTCCAATGTCTATAATGCGCTGGCCGGGCTGGCTGAAAAGGGCGCCGCTTATCTTCTGGAAGGAAACAGCAGTAAATACATGGCTGTGCCGGTGGAAGAATTCTGCGATAATAAACTGCGTATGATGGAAAATACTAAGAAGTGGCTGAAGGAGAATATGCCTGCGGCCGATGAGCCAAGCGACGGCTACATCACTATTGTGGGAGAGCAGCAGATCCTGGACAAAATGCATCATATGATGGAGCAGGCGGAAAAAAGAATTTACCTTTCGGCATCCGGGGCCAGGCTTTCCGGGATGGAAAGCGATATTGCAGCGTTGCTGCAGCGCAGGATTAAGGTGGTCCTGCTCACGGATAAGGTGCCTGAGAAGCTGAAGGGCGCGGTCAGCTATAAAACAGAGGGAAAGGAAGAACAGGTGCGCCTGATTTCCGATTCCAGGTATGTGTTGACGGGGGAACTGACCGGCAGTCCCAGGGACATCTGCCTCTATTCCGGGCAGAGGGTATTTGTGGATGCGCTGAAGGAAGCGATGCGCAATGAGATAAAGCTGATTGAACTTACCGGAAAGAAAAAGAAAGCAAAAGGAGAAGCATAAAATGAACAAAGTACCATTCGTAACGAAAGCACAGGTGGAGGAGATTGCAAAAACTTATCCCACCCCCTTTCATATATACGATGAGAAAGGAATCCGTGAAAATGCCGCAAGGCTGAAAGAGGCATTCTCATGGAACAAAGGATATAAAGAATTTTTCGCGGTAAAAGCCACGCCCAATCCGTTTCTGATAGATATTTTAAGAGATTATGGCTGCGGCTGTGACTGTTCTTCCCTGACGGAGCTGATGCTGAGCGAAGCGATGGGGGTGACCGGTGAAAATATCATGTTTTCCTCCAATGATACGCCTGCGGAGGAGTTCGCCTATGCCGCTAAGCTGGGCGCTACCATCAATCTGGATGATATTACGCATATAGAATTTCTGGAGGATATTTTGGGCAGACTTCCGGAAATGATGAGCTGCCGTTATAACCCGGGCGGTGTTTTTAAAATAAGCAACAGTATCATGGATAATCCGGGAGATGCGAAATACGGTTTTACCACGGAGCAGATGTTTGAAGGCTTCCGTATGCTGAAGGAAAAAGGCGTGAAGCATTTCGGAATCCATGCTTTTCTTGCAAGCAATACGGTGACGAATGAATATTATCCCATGCTGGCAAAGGAAATGTTTGAGCTGGCAGTCAGGCTGGAGAAGGAAACCGGCGCGGATATTCGTTTTATTAATCTGTCCGGAGGGATAGGGATCCCTTATCTTCCTGAACAGGCTGAAAATGATATTCTGGCCATTGGAGAAGGTGTGAGAAAGGTATTTGAAGAGGTTCTTGTGCCTGCTGGGATGGGAGATGTGGCTATTTATACGGAGCTGGGAAGATTTATGATGGCGCCTTACGGACATCTGGTAACGCAGGCGATCCATGAAAAGCATACACACAAGGAATATATCGGCTGTGACGCCTGTGCCGTAAATCTCATGCGCCCTGCCATGTACGGCGCATATCACCATATTACGGTACTTGGAAAAGAAGACCTTCCCTGTGACTGCAAATATGATGTGACGGGGTCGCTTTGTGAAAATAATGATAAATTTGCCATAGACAGAATGCTTCCCAGGATTGATATGGGAGATTACCTTGTAATCCATGATACGGGGGCCCATGGTTTTGCCATGGGATATAATTATAACGGCAAGCTGAAATCCGCGGAGCTGCTTCTGAAGGAAAACGGAGAGGTACAGCTGATACGGAGAGCGGAGACGCCAAAGGATTATTTTGCTACCTTTGACTGTTTTGATATTTATAAGAAATTTGATTTTCAGGAATAAAACTCTTGTCATAAATGGCCAGATATGGTATTATAAATTTCGGCTGAATTGGAATTCCAATCAGCCGATGCGCCGGCGTGTCGGAATGGCAGACGAGGCAGACTCAAAATCTGTTGTGGGCAACCACGTGCGGGTTCAAGTCCCGCCGCCGGCAGTGTATAAAAAGCCGGAACCATGTAAAACCAATGGTTCCGGTTTTTTTGTACGTAAATATTTTTTATTCAGGATTACTATTCTAACGAGTGGGCAATATGTTAATTTGCACAGACAGAGAATTTACTGCCGTTTCCACTTGTCCAGCTTATAACCAGCCTGCTCCAGGCGGCTGCGCACGCTTTCAAGAAAGTCAAGGAACGCCTCCCGCTCCTCTTTCTGGACCATGTTGGCAATACCATACATTGTCTTGCTGCCGATGTCTTCAATAGTCAATATTTCTCCATAACTGCTGTATCCCTTTTTGTAGATTAGGCAGGCCTGAACCTGCTTGGGGTTATAATATACGTTTACAACGGCATCCATATCCACGAAAAACGCGTCACTGTGCCGGGTCAGTTCGCGGTCTGTCTGCACCAGGACAATTTTGCAGTCGCTTTTTCTATATCCCAGGATATAGTAGTAGAAAGTTGTGGTATTTGTGTTGAATACAAAGCCCTTTTCAAACTTGGAACTTGTTTCTGTGGCATGGAGGATTTCATAGGTGTCCCCGTCAGCTACCGCTTCATTAAACAATTCGCGCATGCGGGTTTTCTTATTTACACAGTCTGCTGTGTCATACTCCAGTTCTTTTGGCTTTTTTGAAAATAATCCCATTTGTGTTGCCTCCTGATTCTGAATTTTTTATCTGGTTCTGCATACTTAATGCGAACATTTTCCTTCTTTTTAATTTAAATGCATATGTATGTTTTGTCAAGATATCTCATGGATACACCAAAATATATCTCTTGGATGCAGAAAAAAATAAGTCCGGCATGAATCTATCATTCCGGACTTATTTCTGTGTAAGGTCAATGAGTTAAACGGTTGTCAGGGCGGAGAACTCAGAAATTCAGGCGTTCAGCGTTGCTTCAATCAGGCTCTTGTGATTTCCCTTAGCAAGCTCAAGAACCTTTCCCATATCAAGGCCCATAGCTGCGGTGATCCGCTCTCCGTAGGCAGGATCCGCCCAGTAGCAGTGAACTGCATGGCGATATTTGATGTTTTCAGTTACAGGTTCAATGTTGCGTGCCGTGTTCTCAATGAGCAGATCTTTCTGCTCGTCTGTCATTATACGCCACAGGTCGCCGCCTGCACGGAAACAGTCATCTGTGGGATCATCCTGGGGATCATAGGCATACATTGCGCCTGCCAGATCCAACGGCGGTTCCATAACTTCCGGCTGGGCTGCCCACTCTCCCTGGCTGTTGGGCGAATAAGCCGGTAATCCTCCATAATTTCCGTCGGTGCGCATTAATCCGTCACGGTGGAAGTCATGAACTTCTGTTTTAGGGCGGTTTACAGGAATTTGATTGTAGTTAACGCCCAGGCGGTACCGCTGCGCATCACCGTAAACAAAAAGCCGGCCCTGCAGGAATTTGTCCGGGGAAAAACCGATACCGGGTACTACGTGGGCAGGGGTGAAGGCCGCCTGTTCAACTTCCGCAAAAAAGTTCTCCGGGTTTCTGTTAAGTTCCAGAACGCCGACTTCATGGAGCGGATACTCGCTATGCCTCCAGATTTTTGTGATGTCGAACGGATTTTCGTAGTGTTTGAGGGCCTGTTCTTCTGTCATGATCTGTACATACATTGTCCAGCGCGGATAATCGCCTCGTTCAATCGCTTCATACAAATCTCTGCCATGGCTTTCCCTGTCTTTGGCGATGAGGGCTTCCGCTTCCGCATCCGTAAGGTTTTTGATTCCCTGCTGGGTTTTAAAGTGGAACTTGCACCATACACGTTCATTTTTATCATTGTAGAAGGAGAAGGTATGTTCTCCATAAAAATGCATATGCCTGAAAGAAGCGGGAATACCCCGATCTGACATGACAACAGTAGTCTGGTGGAAGGTTTCCGGAAGCAGAGTCCAGAAATCCCAGTTATTTTGGGCGGAACGTATACCTGTCCGGGGATCGCGTTTTACGGCACGGTTCAAATCCGGGAAATTATGTACGTCACGCAGGAAGAAGGTCGGTGTATTGTTGCCTACCAAATCCCAGTTCCCCTCTTCAGTGTAGAACTTCACAGCTACACCGCGGATATCTCTTTCTGCGTCAGCGGCGCCGCGTTCACCGGCTACCGTTGAAAAACGAATAAACAAATCTGTCTTGGCCCCTGGCTGGAGAACCTTGGCTTTTGTCCATTGTGAAATGTCATGGGTAACGGTAAGCGTTCCGTAGGCTCCCCAGCCTTTGGCATGCATACGGCGTTCAGGAATGACTTCTCTGTCAAAGTGAGCCAGTTTTTCAAGCAGCCAGACATCCTGAAGCATGACTGGGCCACGGGGACCTGCTGTCAGCGAATGCTCATTTTCTGCTACCGGTGCCCCTGCCTCATTAGTCAGTTTCTTATTTTCCATAAATACACCCCTTTCTTATATTGATAATTATTATTAATATCAATTTTAGATTAGCACATATTAAATGGAGAATCAAGAAAATATTCAATAAAAATGTCATTTTTACGAAAAAAAAGTGAATGTACTGTAATTTATTGTAGAAAAAATGGAATAAATAATTCGAATATTGTAAAAATGTAGTCTTAATGATGAAAAAACAAGCTGCATATACATAAAAAGTATTGACATATGGTAAAAAACATAATATAATGAACGATGTTCATATTGCTCTTTATATATTTAGTAGTATGTAATTTGCCGGGCTGATAAAGGAGAGGGTTACAAAATGAGAAAAATGTTGAATCTGTCTTTGCTTTATTTTATTTTAGCAATGGTATGCGGTGTTTTTTACCGTGAATTTACCAAAATTAATGGCTATGAGGGAAGGACGGCGCTGGCATTTGCGCATGTTCATTTTATGGTATTGGGAATGGCTCTGTTCCTTATATTAGCGTTGTTTGCTAAATCCGGTGGTTTAACAGAACAGCGCAGCTTCCGGATTTTCCTTGTGTTGTATAACATTGGACTTCCTCTAATGGTAGTAATGCTTATAATCCGTGGGATTATACAGGTTTTGGGCATAGTGCCTGCAAAGGGGGCGGATGCCTCCATTTCAGGTATTGCCGGGATTTCCCATATTGTGCTGGCCGTTGCGCTGGGATTTTTGTTCGCAGCTTTAAAAGGCGCATTACCGGGATGGGAAAGACAACAGATGGGTAACTAATGAAGATACATAGCAGATAATGGCAGAGATATAATAAAATAGTTATCATGCTATAACGTTTATTAAGATATAAAAAAAGCAAATCCGTGTAAAGTGGGAGAAAAAATATGCCTTCGATTTATGATAGAGCTGAAATATATGATTTGGGATTTGACGAAAGAAAATGGCAGGTGGTCAGGGAGCATTGGGAGCGTCTTTTAGGCAATGCTAAGATAGATACGGTTTTAGATTGCAGCATCGGAACTGGAAATCTCACATTACAGCTGGCAGAGCTTGGGAAAAAAGTGACTGGTTCAGACTTAAATCCTGTCATGCTGAATAAATGCAGACAAAAAGCACAGGAAAAAGGGGTGTCTGTGGAACTGTTTTCATCTGATTTTCGCCGGATTAACGAAAATACAAATAAAAAATATGATTGTGTAATGAGTACCGGCAATTCGCTGCCCTATGTTCCGAATGAAGAAGTGATTGATACCCTGCATAAAATGGATCTTCTTGTCAGGTCAGGAGGCTATATTTATATTGATACACGAAACTGGGATAAAATAATCAGGGAACATCAGCGTTTTTATTTTTATCCGCCATATTATGAAAAAGACGTGCGGATAGATTCTTTTCAGGTTTGGGATTATATTGAAGACGGGAGAATAACCTTCAATATAGTGTATTCTTTTGAAAAGGAAATGCAGATTATCAAAAGGGAAATTTTTGAAGAGACCTATTTTCCGATTAAAAGAGAAGTATTGTCCAATACGCTTGTGGAGATGGGCTATGAGATCAGGCAAATGGCAAACTTCCCCTTACAATGCAGCCTGCCCATAGATGATTTTGAATGGTACTGTATACTGGCACAGAAGAGGATGTAAGGAGAGGGATGCTTCTTGTTCCGAACGGATAAAGCAGGATGCTTTCCGGGCCGTCACATAGATGCCGCAGCGTTTATATTCCTTATCTGCGCTTTCTTCCCATAAATGGGCAACAAATTCATTCGTATAATATTTGGAATCAATTCCGAAAAAAATAAGAGTAAATTTTTCTGTTGTCATATTACCGCTCTTGAAAAAACTTTAAATTATAATATGGCAGGGGCAGAGGATTGTTGCCTGTATTCATTTGTTTTCCTTGTATAATCCGTCCCTTTTTCCGTATACTGATATGGAAGGCGCGGTAATTTATATCGGAATCCTGTTAAGGCAGCCAGGCAGCAGGTGCAGGAAAGGAAGGCAGAAATGGATAAGGAAAAAAAAGAAAAGCTTGCGCAAAAGAAATCAAATGAAATGTTCAACAGCATTACGGAAAAGGTAAAGCCGGAGAACCAGAATCAGACCCACAATTCCCGCAGGGAGGGGATGGGGCCGAATACAAAGCGTAAGCCAAACTAAGCATCCGTAACAGGGTGCTTTTTTTCTGCCTGTTTTTGTGTTATGCACTGCATCAGAGTTGTGAGCGGTTCGGAGAGATATTTATCCTTATGGAAGACAAGCAGCAGCTGGTTGATCAATTCCATATCCGTGATATCCAGTACGGTCAGTTCGCCCTTCTCCAGGGCGTTTTCCACAAGGATATCCGGCAGTACGGCAATGCCAAGCCCTGCTTTGGCAGCCTCGATGAGAGCCGGTGAATTGACGCTGGTCCAGGCTGGATGGGCCGTAAGGCCATGCAGGTAGAGCGCGCTGTCAAGGGCATCCCGGATAGCGCTTCCTTTTTCCCGCAGAAGAAGTTTTTCCTGGCAAAGTGCGGAAAGCGTCAGCGGTTGTTTGCTACAGCGATAGCCCGGGGAACAGACGGCCTTCAGCGGATAGGAAGAAAAGGGGATGCTGACATAGGGCCCCTGGGGAGGGAGGCCTTCAATCAGCGCAAAATCCGCTTCTCCCGCCTGTAAAACGAGAAGGGCATTTGCGGCGCTGACCACGTCTACGGATATGGAGATATCCGGGTGGGTAAGTGAAAAAGACCGGAGCGCGCAGGGCAGATAGTAGGTGGCAATGGTGATGCTGGAAACCAGATGGACAGGTGCGTGCTGTTCCAGGTGCCTCATCCTTTTTTCCAGAGCATTACAGGCGGCGAGAACAGGCAGGGTTTCCTGGAGGAGGAGACTTCCTGCCTCCGTCAGCCTTACACTTTTAGAAAGTCTGTCAAAAAGAACGGTTCCGCTTTCTTCCTCCAGCTCCCGCACGGCGTGGGATATGGCAGACTGGGTGATATACAGAACCCGGGCAGCTTTGGTAAAGCTTCCGGTTTCCGCGATGGTTTTCAGTATTTCCATGTGCCTGATTGTCATATTAAAGCCTTCCTTAATTTTTTACCATGAATAAAAGTAATTGATCTGATTAAAATATATCATTTTATTAATGAGGTTACAAGCGATATAATAGGCGGATGGGAGGAATTAATCATGCGTGGTAAAAAAGGAAGTTTGTGCCTGTGGCTGCTGGGAATCCATATGTTTATCAGTGCGTTTACATTTGGAGGCGGCTATGTTGTGGTGCCTATGGTAAGGAAATATTTTGTGCTGCACAAGAAATTATTCGGAGAAGAAGAATTGATGGAAATGGCGGCGGTGTCACAGTCTGTTCCGGGAGCAATAGCCGTGAACCTTGCGGCGGTAACAGGATACCGGGCCGCGGGGGTTTTAGGTGCGATCACCAGTGCAACGGCTTCCGTGCTGCCGCCTTTTCTGATTATGGCGGTGATTTCCCGTAGCTATGAGGCTTTTATTGCCAATCAGGCAATGGCGGCGGTACTGAAGGGGATGCAGGCCGGGGCGGCGGTACTGATAGCGGAAACGGCGGTGGATATGTGCAGGACTGTATGGAAGGAGCGCACCCTTTTGTTTGATCTTATGATACCAGGGATTTTCGCGGCCTGTTTTATCGGAAAATGGAACGCGGCGCTGGTCCTGATCTTATGCGCAGGTCTGTGTATGCTGCGGGCCTGGCTGCGCCGTGAAAAAGCGGAAGTAACGGTTGCGGAAGTAAAAACAGGGGAAAGGGGGGAGCAGTGATGGATTTGGCGTTGAAGCTGTTTTTGGCATTTTTGCAGATAGGGGCTTTCAGTATTGGAGGAGGCTATGCTGTTATCGGGCTGATTCAGGAACAGGTAGTCAGAAAATACGGCTGGCTGACGGAACAGACGTTTACGGATATCGTTACGATTTCACAGATGACACCAGGGCCTCTGGCGGTGAATGCATCCACCTTTGCAGGCTTTCGGACAGACGGCATTGCCGGGGCTGCCGCGGCCACGGTGGGCTGTGTGGCGGGAGGAATCCTTTTTTCCCTCTTATTATACCGTTTCTTTCAGAAAAACCGCAGTTCCTATTATATGTCTGAGCTTCTGAAGGGATTGAAAGCGGCTTCCTGCGGATTGATTCTATCAGCTGCCGGAACAATTATCCTGCTCACTTTTTTCGGAAGCTCACAGCCGGATACGGTAATCCTGGCGGATGCCGATTGGCGGAGTATTTCCCTTTTCCTGGCGGC
Organism: Eisenbergiella massiliensis; assembly: GCF_003435485.1. Classification (NCBI taxonomy): domain Bacteria; kingdom Bacillati; phylum Bacillota; class Clostridia; order Lachnospirales; family Lachnospiraceae; genus Eisenbergiella; species Eisenbergiella massiliensis. Next base: position 126,989 of record NZ_QVLV01000014.1, on the reverse strand, counting down.
TTTACTGCTGCCTAAAATAATCATGCCGCTTTTTACTAAGACAAAGGGAAAGAAGCTGGGGCCGATTGCGTTGATGCTTCTTACCGGAGCCGCAGGCTATTTCCTTTATTCCTGAATAACGGCGTGCAGCATCCGGAGCAAAAGGCTATTCCACCTGGATGGAAATTTCAATTACATAATTTTCGGCCTGTCCGGTTGCAAGATAGTTAAGCAGCTCATGTTCATATGCGTTGCCTGTTATGGAGCGGCCGGATTCTTTTATGTAGGCTTTCAGCATTTGATAGGATTTTGCAATAGTTTCATAGGAGCCCTTATGATTTATAAGCGCATAGGTACCGGCAGGCTTGATAAAAAGCAGAGGATCGGGGACCGGGGAAGAAATCCGGCGGCAGTAATAATCTTCCTGAAAACTGTCCCGGCACAGATTATCCTTCAGGATGATGGTACCCAGCGGAAATTCTTCTCCGGCCATATTTTCATGAAAATAATTCAAAAGGCGCACTACGGTGGCTGAAATGTTGCTTTCGTAATTGTCGGAATCGGTGGAAAAGGGCATGGCGATAAAATATTCCTCCGGGCTTTCCCGCAGATAAGGTTTATTATATTCAAGCTGCAGAGCCTGCCGTGTCAGAGCCATCGTATTGCTCATCTGGCGGTGGATATGCGCAAGCCTGTTCATTTCCCGGGTGAGAAGCTTGTCATTTTCTTCCAGAAGCTCCAGAAATGCTTCCGGGTTCCTTTCAGTAATATATTTCCGGATTTCTTTGAGCGGTGTTCCGCATTCCTTCAGCATGGAGATAACATCAAATAAGTACAGCTGATTTGCCGAATAATAGCGGTAGCCGTTATCCTGAATAATTTCCGGCTTCAGAAGTCCTATCTCGTCATAGTAAAAAAGCGTATCCTTGCGTACGTTACAAAGCTTTGCGAATTCACCGGTGGTAAAAAGCGGTTTTGCATTGTTATTCATTTGAAATTCCCTCTTTGGACGGTTTCTGAATTTAATAAAAAAGTTGACTATGGGGTTACTCCATACATTATAGTAGGCTTTTGCGGGGCTGGCAAGTATAGAGGACTGACAGCCGCCCGAAAGGAGGAAAAAAGTATGAGTCACTCAATATCACAGAAATTTAATGCAAGGACCCTGCTGGGCTTTGCTTTTCCCACGATTGTAATGATGGTATTTATGTCCCTGTATACCATGGTAGACGGTTTTTTCGTTTCCAGATATGTGGGGGCGGATGCCCTGTCCGCCATTAATATCGTTTATCCGCTCATCGGCCTGGCGGTGGGGATCGGGATTATGCTGGGAACCGGCGGCAGCGCCGTTATTGCAAGGCAGCTTGGAATCGGAGAAGGAGAGGAAGCAAGAAAAAATTTTACAAGGATACTTTTATTTGGGCTGATTGTGGGTATTTTATTCACCGTGATCTGTACGGTGTTCCTGGAGCCGCTGTTAAAGCTGATGGGCGCAAGTGACAGGCTTATGGGCTACTGCAGGGAATACATGCTTGTGCTCCTGCCTTTTATGGCGCCGCAGCTTCTGCAGACCACGCTGGGCGTTTTGTTTGTAACGGCGGGGAAACCCAATCTGGGGCTGGGGCTGACGATTCTTTCCGGCCTGGCCAACATGGTACTGGATTATGTCTTTATCGCGGTTTTCGGCTGGGGGATTGCGGGCGCGGCATGGGCGACTGCGGTTGGATATTCCATAGTTCCTGTTTTCGCACTTTTTTATTTCTGGAAACCAAGAACGGAGCTTTATTTTGTAAAGGCGGCCTTGCGGGCGGACGTACTGGTGGAAAGCTGTCTGAACGGCTCTTCGGAAATGGTGAGCAACCTGGCGGCAAGTGTGATTACCTGGCTGATGAATCTGCTCATGATGCATTTCGCAGGAGAGGACGGCGTGGCGGCGGTTACGGTGGTTTTGTATACCCAGTTTTTCTTCACGGCGGTATTCCTGGGATTTTCCAACGGTGTGGCGCCGGTTATCAGTTATAATTACGGCAGCAGGAATAAGGAGCAGCTGCATATGGTGTTTGGTATCTGTATGAGGAGCATGGCTTTTTGTTCCCTTTTGATGACAGGCGCGGCAATTGTGCTGGCAAAGCCTCTTATCGGCCTGTTTCTGCCTGACGGAACTGCGGCCAATGAGCTGACCTATCATGGCTATCTCATATATTCCGTCAACTACCTGTTTGCCGGAATGAATATTTTTATTTCTTCGCTGTTTACGGCACTGTCAAATGGAAAGGTTTCTGCCATGATTTCCATGATCAGGACCTTTGGGTTTACGGTAGCGGGAATTCTGTTGTTTTCCTGGATCTGGCAGATGAACGGACTGTGGCTGGCGGTTCCGGCCGCGGAATGCGCGACGCTGGTCCTGGCACTGTTTCAGGTGAAAAAATACAAAAAGGTCTATGAATATTAAAAAAATCTTAAATAGGAAAAGCTATTGTAGTATGCTATAATGTCGTAGACAGATGAAAAAGCGCTGCCGGAGGGCGGCAGAAGAGAGGAACGCATGGGAGCTCAGGCCAGGCCTGTTATACAGGTTAAGAATTTATATAAGGTTTACCGTGTGGGAGACAGCCATGTGCGCGCCCTGGACGGAGTGAATCTGGAGATTTACAAAGGAGAGTTCTGCTCCATCGTGGGTACCTCAGGCTCCGGTAAGTCAACGCTTTTGAACATGCTTGCCGGTCTGGAGAAGCCGACGAAGGGTGAGATTATCATTGCCGGGGAGCACATGGAAAATAAGACGGAGAACCAGCTGGTAAAGTTCCGCAGGGAGCATATCGGTTTCATTTTCCAGTCCTTTAATCTGATGGGAACCATGAATGCGGTGGAAAATGTGGCGCTTCCCCTGACCTTTCAGGGCGTGGACAAGGATATCCGTATGAAAAGGGCCTCCAGGGTTCTTGATATGGTAGGGCTGAAGGAGCATAAGAAGCATAAGCCCACACAGATGTCCGGCGGCCAGCAGCAGCGTGTGGGCGTGGCCAGGGCGCTGGTGGTGAATCCGGAGATTATTTTTGCGGACGAGCCTACTGGAAACCTGGATTCCAATACCTCAAGAGAGGTGATGGAGCTGATGCAGAAGGTTGTCAGGGAACAGAAGCAGACGCTGGTTATGGTAACTCATGATAACTATCTGGCCGGCTTTGCTGACAGGATTTTTCATATTATTGACGGGAAGATCGTTAAGATAGAGGACAACCGGAATAAAGCGGAGGAACCTGCCGCACAGAAAGCTTAAGAAATACAAGAGGGGAAGAAAATGAACAGAAGAAAAAAAATCATCAGTATCATCAGTTTAACATGCGCCATTATGGTATTTTCAATGCTTATTCCTGCTTCTAACGGTTTGGGAGAAGTGTACGCCACTTCTACAAGCGGCAATACCATTGACCGTTCCTCGCCGAATGTAATTACCGATGACGACCGGGCGGATGCGGATGCGCAGCTGAAGGCGCATATGGACAGCATACTGAAAAGGACGAATCCTGATGAATACACGCTGAAAAAGCTGAACGATACCTTTTACAGCGCCGTATATTACATTGCCAATACGGAAATGAGCGTCAGTGAGCTGTGGGCTTACGTCGGTGAGATGAAGGCCAAACTGGACGCCGTTGTGCCGGATGTGTCCGTGACCAAGCCCACGACGGAATTTTTGCAGGTGGGGAATAACTGGGAGACTCCTTCCGTAAGCTACGGGCAGCAGGTTTCCATTGTCCTTCCCATCATTAACCTGGGCAGCGAGGAACTGACGGATCTGGTGGTCAGCCCTGTGGTTTCCAACGATGTCAAGGAATGGCCGTTTGAGCCTGATACCACCGGTTACGGACAGTCCTTTGCCGAAATACCCGGGAATCCTTTCGGGGGAAATTATGAAGCAGGTATGTTTGCAAGAAGGGAACTTACCTTTCAGTTTTCAGTACGGGAAGATGTGATGACAGGCTATTATCCTCTGAAATTCCAGGTATGGTATACCAAGGCCGGAGTCAGATGCGAAGAGCCTGTGGAGCTTAATGTTTATGTATATACCCAGGGAAAGCCCGGAGCAGGCCATATCGGCGGCGATGACGGCGCTGTGGAATCCAAGCCCCGGATCATTGTGACCGGCTTTGAAACGAACCCCAAGGAAGTTTACGCGGGTGACACCTTCCTGGTGACAATCCACGTAAAGAATACCTCTAAGGATAAAGCTGTCAATAATGTGCTTTTTGACATGCAGGCGGTGGAGAGCGGCACAGAGGCCAATACCACCTATGCCGTATTTCTTCCCACCTCCGGTTCCAGTTCCGTATATACGGATTCCATCGGCCCCGGCAATGAATTTGATATTAATATTGAGATGACGGCAAAGACGGATCTTACACAGAAGCCCTACGTTATTACGGTTAAGATGAAATATGATGCGGGCAAGGATATTGACCTTACAGATGAAGCAAAGGTTTCCGTACCTGTGCTGCAGGAGGCAAAATACGACACGAGCACGATTGAAGCCATGCCGGCCAGCATTTCCGTGGGCAACCAGTCCAATGTCATGTTCAGTATTTATAACACGGGCAAGACAACCTTTTATAACCTTCAGGTAAAATACGAAGGGGATTCCATAGAAGGCGGGGACACCTTCTTAGGTACTCTGAAGCCGGGCGAAACAGGAAACGTGGACTCCATGCTGACTGCGGTGGCGCCTACGGCGGATGACGGAACAATTATTGCAAGGGTTTCCTTTGAAAATGAATCCGGGCAGGAAGTCAGCTTCGTACGGGAATTTACCATTGATGTATATGAAGAAACCTTTGATGAACCCATGATGCCGGAAATGCCTGAGGAGAATGGGCAGAAGGGAGTCAGCCTGCCGGTTATCATTGGAATTGCAGCTGCGGCAGCTGTAATCGTACTGATTGTCGTAATCACTGTCATAAGAAAGAAAAAGAAAAAAGCGGCTGCCCTGAAACTGGAAGAGGAGTTACTGGACACAAAAGATGAAGACTAACTGAAAGCAGGTACAGATATGAAATTTTTGGATTTGCTGCGGCTTAGCAGCAGCAGCCTGTGGAAGAGAAAGGTGCGTACCCTGCTGACCGTCCTGGGAGTAACCATCGGCGTGGCCTCTATTGTGGTAATGGTTTCACTGGGACTTGGCCTGAATAAGTCTTCTATGGAGGAAATGGAGTCCTATGGCAGCCTTACAGCGGTGACGGTGAATATGGCTGGCGGCAATGGATTTTATTCCTCCGGGATGGCGATTGCCGAAAGCACCTCCTCTTCGGAGAAGGAGAAGGAAGAGAAGCGGCTGGATGATGAGCTGGTGGAGACCCTTAAGTCGCTTCCCCATGTGAATCTGGTATCGCCGGTCCTGAATGTGGATGTGATAGCCAAGAGCGGGATTTACGAAGGAAATTTCAGGGTGCAGGGAATGACGGCAGAAGCCTTTGAAGCAATGAAAATCCCGCTGGGAGAAGGAAACTTTCCTCAGAAGGATGCGGAAAAGCTTGAATTTTTTTATGGGAATATGGTTCTGCAGAGTTTTTCCAACTCCCGGACAGGAAGCTATCCCTATTATGAAAAGGGAGAGCTGCCGCCGGTAGATTTAATGAAGGATCCGATATTCGTTATTTTTGACACCAATGCCTATTACAACAGCAAATACAGCAGCACTCAGGGAAGCTCGGCAAGCGTCAAGACGCCGCCGCCGAAAAAGTATTTGATTAGCACCTGTGGTATGGTGGAAGGCGGGCCGGAGGACTGGAGCAGATACAGCTATGAGGTTTACTGTGACATAGACGCCCTGAAAACAGAACTGAAGCGCATTTTCAAGAATAAGGCTATTCCCGGCCAGCCAACAACGAAGTCAGGAAAGCCTTATAAAGAAATTTATTACAGTCAGATTTACGTGGATGTGGATGATATGGAAAATGTATCTGAGGTCCAGAGCGCGATCAACGCAATGGGATATCAGGCATCCAGCAACGCGGAATGGGTACAGGCAATGCAGACGCAGTATGGCTATGTGCAGCTTGTGCTGGGCGGCATCGGCGCGGTATCCCTTTTGGTAGCGGCTATCGGTATTACCAACACCATGATGATGTCCATTTATGAACGTACCAAGGAAATCGGCATTATGAAGGTGCTGGGCTGTGATCTGCGGAATATCCAGATGATGTTTTTGATGGAAGCCGGATTCATTGGCCTGATTGGCGGACTTGTGGGGCTGGTGTTCAGTTTTGGGGTATCCATTGTGATTAACAAGATTGTAGCATCTATGGGGAATATGATGACGCTATCCTATATCCCTCCATGGCTGGCACTTCTATCCCTTGTATTCGCGATTCTGGTTGGCATGGTGGCAGGCTTCTTCCCGTCTCTTCGGGCTATGCGGCTGAGTCCCCTGGCGGCTATCAGGAATGAATAGAAGAGCAGTAAAGAAGTAATAAATACAAGGCGGAGAATAAAAAGAACAGATTAAGAAACGTGGATAAAAACACGGATTAAAAAAATAAAAAACAGCTATAAAAACTCCTGCACGCTTTCTTCCACGGAACAGCGGCAGGAGTTTTTTTCTGATATGTATTTAAGTGCCTTATTTCCAGATGAATCCTTTTGTCAGGAATTCAGCAGGGCAGCTGTAACACAGTTGGCAAAAAGCTGTGCGCCGGGAAGATTGGGATGAACGCCGTCACTGGTAAAAACGGACAGGTTCTCATAGGTAATGCCACAGTTATATACATCAATAACAGAAGCGCCGTATGCGGAAGCGATGGCTTTGATCTGTTTATTGAAGTCCATCAGCGTATTCCCATTCCTGTTAACGGGCGTGTTGTTCTTATCCCTGAGCCCCGGGTCACGGGCAAACAGTGTACAGCAGTAAACTGCAGCGTTCGGATACAGCGCTTTAATTTTCTGGAGCATCAGCTCATAGGCGCTGCTGAAGGTGGCAGGTATGCCTTCTGCCTGAATGGAAGGGGACTGGAAGGTGCCAAGGGGGATATCACGGGCAAAATCATTTACTCCCATATAAATAATTATCACATCAGGAGCAGAACCGTCGATATCACGCAGATCCATAATTCTTCGGAAACTGCAGCCGGGAGCAGAACCGTCCGTGGCTACGGAGCTGCCGGTTACATTGGTATTGGCTGAGGATGCGTTCGTACATAAGCGCATCCCGGTAGCATTCAGAACCTGATACCACCAGGTCCCTTCTACCATGGGTATACCGCTGTTGCCCGGATAGAAGATGTTATAATCCCTTGGAATATAATCATTGAAGGTAGACAGGCTGTCTCCCAAAATAGAGAGCTTAAGCCCCGTATATTTTGTGGGAACATTGGAGGACTCTACTGTTTTAAGCGGGGGATTTACGGCTGCGTCCACAGACAGCGTATTCTGCGGCAGCGTAAAAATAAGAGAAGCAGCAAGTGAAAGGGCTGCGAATCTGATTCCTTTTTTCATGTCAAAAAACTCCTTTTCTCTTTTGTCTTCCATTAAAGAAGTTAGCACAGGGAAAAGGAGTTTGTCAAGTTCTTACGCAGGTATGATATCAATATAATAAAGCGTGGGTAATGTAGTCGCCAATCAGCTTCGCGCCCTCCGTATTGGGATGGACGCCATCACCTGTATATTGTCCCAGGGTATCGTAGGTGATACCGCAGTTATGGACGTCAATAACCGGATAATTATAGGCGGAAGCGATTGTGGCGATCTCCGCATTAAAATCGGCTATGGTATTGCCTTTTTCATTTGTGGCAGGAAATCCCTGGGGGTTATCGTCCACGTCTCCCGCATTGGTTTCCAGGAGGGTGCAGAAATAAATCTGGGCGTTGGGGAAGGAAGCGGCAAGCTTCTGTATCATCAGCTCGTAAGCATCACAGAAATTCGTAACCTCGCCTTCCTGCTGTGCCTCTGGCGCGGTAAAGCTTCCCAGCTCCACACTTCTCAAAAAATCATTGGTCCCCATGAAAACAATGAGAACATCCGGCGCGGGGCCGTCATCGCCGGGGGTCAGATCATTAATACGTTTAAAGCTGCAGCCGGGAGCGCTTCCTGTGGTATCGTTGGAATCTCCCGATATGGTGGTGTTGGAGGAGGAGGCATTCGCATTCAGCTCCATGCCGGTTGCGGTAAGCACCTGAAACCACCATGTATTCTCAACCGTTGTAATTTCTCCGTGCCCGGGATAAAAAATATTATAATCCGTAGGAATATATCCGTCAAAAGTGGAGATACTGTCCCCAAGGATGGACAGCTTCAGTCCGGTGAGATCACGGGCCTGCTGCTGCGCAGAGGGCGTTTCTTCGGGAGCCGGAGCGGTTTCGGCCTGAGAAACCATATTGTCCGGAATACTGTTTTCTTCCGATGAATAATCTGTTTGAATTTCTTCAGAGGAAGCCTCTTCCCCGGAATTCCTGCTACAGCCTGTAAAGCTGAAGCATAAAACTGCCGTAACCAGAAGAATACAGGTTAATTTCGATTTTTTCATAAGAACTCCTAACTGTGTAATTGATATAAGTGTATGATAAATATTATAACATGATTCATGACGTTTCGGCAGAAAAATTTTTACAGAAAAATATTTTCCAGGTATTCTCTGCTGCGTGAAAGTGATACCGTAAAAAAGAATGCTATTGGATATATTTGTCGGTAAGAGTGGTATAATAATAAATGTAAGGCACCTGCACCTGACCATTATGCACAAAATATAAACTATAAAACTGTTAAAATAACACGAAATTACCTGATTGCACTTGACATCAATTGTTAAGTTTGATATGCTCAATTCAGATGAGGGACAAAAGCTGAATATTGATTGGATTGTTACTGTAAGGCAGGCAAAACCAGATTTTATAAGTTAGTCATAGTGTGTATTCCGTGTGGAGTGCAAACGGAGTGGTTAATTTATAAGATTTGGTTTTTTTTATTAAAGGCCATTTAAGCCCGTTTACAGGCAGGACAGCGGATGACAAGCCACAAGCCAGCATTAAATCCAGAATCCCCAAAGCAGAGGACAGGTATGATAATCGGGAAAATAATTAATAATAACGTCATATCCTCCTGGGACCAGGATGGCAGTGAGATTATAATTATGGGCCGTGGCCTTGGTTTTCAGAAAAAGACCGGTCAGGAAGTGGCTGAGGACGGCATCGAGAAAATATTCAGGCTGGAGAGCAAGGACGTGCGGGAACGCTTTAAGGACTTGCTTGCAAGCATGCCGTTAGAATATATTCAGGTTTCTGCGGATATCATTTCCTATGCCAGGAAGAATTTGAATACCAAGCTGAGCCAGAATGTTTATCTGACGCTTACAGACCATATTGGTTTTGCAATTGAAAGATTTAAGGACGGCATGGATTTTTCCAATGCGCTTTACCGCGAGATTAAAAGATTCTACCCGCAGGAATTTGAAATCGGGATGCATGCGCTTCTGCTGATTGAGGAGCGGACGGGAATCAGGCTCCCGGATGACGAAGCAGCTTCCATTGCGATTCATCTGGTGGATGCTGAGTTTGATATCAAGGTCAGGGACACATGGGCCATGACAAACATGATTCAGAGCATGATGGAGCTTCTGGAGAATAATCTGAAGCTGCCGCCCGAGGATTCCCTGTACCGTGACAGACTGGCATCCAACCTTAAATTTCTGGCACACCGGATGCTGCTCCTGCCGCCGGCAGAAGGACGTGAGGATATCGTATTCAGCAATTTTGTAAAGAATCATTGCGCAGGGGATTATGCCCTGGCGGAAAAAGTAAAAAAACATGTGAAAGAGCAGTATGGCTGCGATATGACCGAGGAAGAGCAGATTTATCTGGCCCTTCAGCTGAAACAGGCCGGCGGCTTTACCGATACAATACAGACAAAAGGAAAACAGGAATCATAAAAGAAGGGAAGGAATAGAAAAATGGGATTATTTGATGCTTTTAAGAAAAAAGGAATTATGCTCGGAGCGCCGATGGCCGGAGAATGTGTGCCGTTAAAAAATGTAAACGACCCCACCTTCAGTGAAGAAATTCTCGGTAAGGGAATTGCCATTGTCCCGGCGGAAGGAAAGGTTTACGCGCCTGCCGACGGTGAAATCAGCACGGTATTCCCTACAGGGCATGCGCTGGGGCTTACCACGGAGGATGGGATTGAGCTGCTGATTCATATCGGACTGGATACGGTCCAGCTGAACGGACAGCATTTCACCATTAAAACCGAAGCCGGCAAAAAGGTGAAAAAGGGAGACCTGCTGGTAGAGGCTGACCTGGAGAAGATTAAAGAGGCCGGATACGATGTTATTACTCCCATGATTGTCTGCAACACCACAGATTTTGCTTCCGTAGAGGGAAAGACCGGCATAGCCGTAAAGCCGGGGGATGACTGTCTGGAAATTAAAAAATAACTGAATTTTATCTGGGAGGAATCGTAATGATTAAATGTTCCGGTAAGAGCGTATTAAAGGGAATTGCCATTGGCAGAATATATCTGTATAAAAAACAGGAATATGTCCTGAAGCAGGAAACCATTGAAAATCCTGAAGCGGAAATCGAAAGAATGGAGAAGGCGAAGGAAACCGCAACCGAACAGCTGGAGGAGCTTTATCAGAAGGCCCTGAAGGAAGCGGGAGAAGAGCAGGCCATGATTTTCGATGTGCACAAGATGATGCTGGATGACGCCGATTATCTGGATTCCATCCGCGGCCTGATTCGGGATGAAAAAATGAATGCGGAATTTGCCGTGAATCTCACAGGTGAAAATTTTGCTGGTATTTTTGCAAGCATGGATGATGAATATATGAAAGCGCGTTCTGCGGATGTGCTGGATATTTCCAAGAGACTTATCCGCATCCTGGCGGGCGTGGGAGAAGAAGGCATAGCTTCCGAGGAACCGGTGGTTCTGCTGGCGGATGATTTATCCCCCAGTGAAACAGTGCAGATGGATAAGAGCAAAATCCTTGCCATCGTAACCAAACATGGCTCCACCAACTCCCATACGGCTATTCTGGCCAGGTCCATGAATATTCCGGCGCTGGTACAGACGGATGTGGCCCTGCTGGAAGAATACAGCGGAGCAAAGGCAGTGGTGGACGGCTTCAGCGGAACCTTCATCATCAATCCGGAAGAGGATGTGCTGGAGAAATCCGTTCAGAAGAAGATGGAATATGAAAAGGAGCGTACCGCGCTTCAGGAATTAAAGGGAAAAGACAACGTAACCACCGACGGACGCAGAATCAATCTGTATGCCAATATAGGAAATGTATCCGATGTGGATAAGGTGCTGGATTCGGATGCGGGTGGAATCGGACTTTTCAGAAGTGAATTCATTTATCTGGGAAGAGAAGATTATCCCACTGAGGAAGAACAGTTCGTTATATATAAGGAAGTTCTTTCCAGAATGCAGGGCAAAAAGGTAATTATCAGAACGCTGGATATCGGCGCTGATAAACAGGTAGACTATTTTAAGCTGCCCCACGAGGAAAATCCGGCCATGGGCTACCGGGCCATCCGTATCTGCCTTGACAGGCCGGAGGTATTCAAAACACAGCTGCGTGCTATATACAGGGCATCCGCCTTCGGAACCGCGGCAATCATGTTCCCCATGATTATTTCTGTAAAGGAAATCAGGAAAATCAAGGAAATCGTGGAAGAGGTTAAAACTGAACTTACCAAAGAAGGCATCAGCTTTAACCGTGTAGAACTGGGAATCATGGTGGAAACGCCTGCCGCCGCCGTAATCAGCGATGCGCTGGCAAAGGAAGTGGAATTTTTCAGTATTGGCACTAATGACCTTACCCAGTATACGCTTGCCATAGACAGGCAGAATCAGAATCTTGACAATTTTTACGATTCCCATCACGAAGCCATCCTGCGTCTGATTAAGATGACCGTGGAAAATGGCCATAAGGAAGGAATCTGGGTAGGCATCTGCGGAGAGCTTGCCAGCGATACAACGCTTACCAGGACCTTTGTGGATATGGGAGTGGATGAATTATCCGTATCCCCCACCTATGTGCTCAGTGTCAGAAAGGCCGTCAGGGATATCTGAGAGGTAATTTATTAAATGGTATCTGCCCGGCCTGCCATGAGCGGGACGCGGTAAGAATAGATATGAAAAACAGAAGGGAGACAGCAACATGAAAGAATTCGAGTATACAATCACAGACGAATTGGGAATCCATGCCAGACCGGCAGGACTTCTTGTGAAGAAGGCCGCGGAGTTTGCCAGTACGGTATCCGTTGATAACGGAACCAAAAAAGGAGACGCAAAGAAAATCATGTCTCTGATGATGATGGCCGTTAAGCAGGGCCAGACCGTGAAATTTACCATAGAAGGTCCGGATGAAGACGCAGCTGCACAGGCGCTGGAAGCATTCATGAAGGAAAATCTGTAACTGAAGCTGTATTCCAAAGGAAGGAGAATTCCTTTTGAATAAAACAAGCTCCGTAGCTAGGGCGGGGCAAAAAAAAGAAGGGGGCATTTTTAATTATGATGAAGTATTTGCAGAAACTGGGTAAATCCCTGATGCTGCCGGTTGCTTGTCTGCCGGTATGCGGTATCCTGATGGGCATCGGATACATCCTTGCACCTGCGGCTATGGCCGGTGAAGTAGCCGGTTTTACGGCAGGAGGCTTCGCTTATACACTTGGTCTGTTCATGATCAAGGCAGGCGGCGCCCTGATCGACAATATGGCATGGCTGTTTGCAATTGGTGTTGCAATCGGTATGTCTGATGACAATGACGGCACAGCAGCCCTGGCTGGTCTGGTTGCCATGTTACTGTTCCAGAACCTGCTCAGCTCCGGCGTTGTTTCCGCATTGACCGGTAAAGAAGCTGCTGCTGCGTTCGGCAAAATCAATAACCAGTTTATCGGTATCCTGGCCGGTATCATTGGTGCGGTTTGCTACAATAAATTCAAAAATACCAAGCTTCCCGATGCGCTGTCATTCTTCAGCGGCAAACGTGCCGTTGCTATTGTAACAGCATTGGTATCCCTGGTATTCACAGGTATCCTGTTCTTCGTATGGCCGGTTCTTTACGGAGCACTGGTTGCAGTAGGCGAAGCTATTTCCGGACTCGGCCCGATCGGCGTAGGTATCTACACCTTCCTGAACCGTCTGTTAATCCCTGTAGGTCTGCACCATGCACTGAACTCCGTATTCTGGTTCGACGTTGCGGGAATCAACGACCTTGGAAACTTCTGGGGAAATACAGGTACCTTTGGACAGACTGGTATGTACATGACAGGTTTCTTCCCGTTCATGATGCTCGGTCTTCCCGCTGCCTGTCTCGCTATGTACCATACAGCAAAAGACAACAAGAAGAAGATGGTATTCGGTCTGCTCGCATCTGCAGCATTCTGTTCCTTCTTCACAGGTGTTACAGAGCCTATCGAATTCTCCTTTATGTTCCTGGCTCCCGGCCTGTATTTAGTTCATGCTCTGCTGGCTGGTATTACAGCAGCAATTACCGTTGCACTGCCCGTAAGACTGGGCTTCTCTTTCTCCGGCGGCGCTATCGATGCTGTTCTCAGCTCCTTCCTGCCTCTTGCTGAGAATCCCTGGTTAATCATTCCGATCGCAGTTGTGGTTGGTATCATTTACTATGTGGTATTCAGATTCGTTATCACAAAATTCAATCTGAAGACTCCCGGCCGTGAAGATGATGATCTGGAAGCTGAGAAGAAAGTAACCCTCGCCAACGATGACTTCACAACGGTTGCCAAGATCGTTCTGGAAGGACTCGGCGGAAAAGAAAACGTGAAATCTCTGGATAACTGTATTACAAGACTCCGTCTTGAAATTAAAGATTATACCAAGGTTGACGATAAGAAGATTAAATCTGCAGGTGTTGCAGGCGTTATCAGGCCCAGCAAGACATCTGTTCAGGTTATTGTCGGCACCAAAGTCCAGTTCGTTGCAGATGAAATGAAGAAGCTGCTGTAAGGAACACACGGACGTTACAAGAAATTCCCACCTAGCACAGTCGGAAGCTCCGTAAAAGGAGCTTCCGAATTTGGTTATAAAGATTTTTCAGACAAATATGGTTAAAAAAAGACCAGATTGTACATAGAACAAGCTGGTGTACGGCTGTATAATAGATTATAATAAAAGTGTACATACTAAAACCAAGAAAAGGAGCAATAATTATGAAGATTATCAAAGCTAAAGATTATAAGGATATGAGTAGAAAAGCCGCCAACATTATTTCCGCACAGGTTATTATGAAACCCAACTGTGTGCTGGGACTGGCAACCGGTTCCACCCCTATCGGCACCTACCAGCAGCTGGTGGAATGGTATAACAAGGGCGATCTGGATTTTTCAGAAGTAACCTCCGTGAATCTGGATGAGTACAAGGGACTTACCAGAGATAACGACCAGAGCTATTATTACTTCATGAATGAGAACCTTTTCAAACATGTCAATATCAATAAGGAAAGAACCCACCTGCCCGACGGCACACAGCCCGATGCTGCAAAAGCCTGCGCAGACTATAACAACGTTATCGCTTCTGTAGGCGGCATTGACCTGCAGCTGCTGGGACTGGGCCACAACGGCCATATCGGCTTCAACGAGCCTTCAGACAGCTTCGAACTGGAAACACACTGCGTTGACCTGACAGAATCCACAATCAAAGCAAACCAGCGCTTCTTCGCTTCCTACGATGACGTGCCCAAACAGGCATACACCATGGGCATCAAAACCATCATGCTGGCAAAGAAAGTACTGGTAGTGGTAAGTGGAGAAGACAAAGCCGATATCGTTAAAAAAGCCTTCTTCGGCCCTGTAACCCCTCAGGTTCCCGCTTCCATACTCCAGCTCCACAGCGACGCCATCGTAGTTGCAGACGAAGCAGCACTCTCCAAAATCTGAGTACCTGAATTTTACTCCGCAAAACAAGGAGGAAAATTCCTCTGCCCGCAGAGGGGTTCGCATTTTGCTCCGCAAAACAAGGAGGAAAATTCCTCTGCTCGCAGAGAGCTCGCATTTTGCTCCGCAAAACAAGGAGGAATATATGATAATACAAAGTAAACGGGTATGGATTGCCGGACAGTTTCTTGCCATGCAGATAGAAATGCAGAACGGCAAAATTACGGACATCCTCCCCTATGGAACCAAAGCAGCGGACATAGATTACGGTGACAAACGCATTGTCCCCGGATTTATTGACGTACACACCCACGGAGCCTACGGCTTTGACACCAACGATGCAGAACCCGAAGGCCTGCGTGACTGGATGAAACGCATACCGGAAGAAGGCGTAACCGCCATCCTCCCCACCACCGTAACCCAGATGCCCGACGTACTCACCGCCGCCCTGAAAAACGTGGCAGCAGTAGTGAGCGAAGGCTACGAAGGAGCCGAAATCCTGGGCGTTCACTTTGAAGGCCCCTATCTGGACATGGAATACAAAGGAGCGCAACCGCCGGAAGCCATTGCAAAAGCCACGGTAGAACAATTCAAAATGTACCAGGAGGCCGCACAGGGACTGATTAAATACATCACCATGGCTCCTGAACACGACGAAAACTTTGCCCTCACCAGATACTGCAGAGAAACAGGCGTGGTAGTCAGCATGGGACACTCCTCCGCCACCTACGAACAAGCCATGCTGGGCATAGCCAACGGCGCAACCAGCATGACCCACGTATACAACGGCATGACACCCTACCACCACAGAAAACCCGGCCTCGTAGGCACTGCCCTCAGAGTCCGCGACATCTACGGCGAAATAATCTGTGACGGCTGCCATTCCCACCTGGCCGCCCTCAACAACTTCTTCCAGGCCAAAGGAAGAGACTACAGCATCATGATAAGCGATTCCCTACGCGCAAAACACTGCCCGCCCGGAGGCAACTACCAGCTGGGCGGCCATGACATCGAAATCGGCGAAGACGGCCTGGCAAGACTCAAAGGCACCGACACCATAGCAGGAAGCACCCTCAACATGAACAAAGGCCTCAAGATCCTGGTTGAACAAGCCATGGTTCCCTTTGACGCCGCCCTCAACTCCTGCACCATCAACCCCGCCAGATGCCTCGGCGCAGACAACCGCAAAGGCAAAATAGTAACCGGCTACGACGCAGACCTTGTCATCCTCGAAGACAACTACGACGTAACCCAAACCTACTGCAAAGGAACCCCGATGCTATAGTCATTACAATTACCCTTATTATACCTGTACCATAAAAACACAGGTACAATAATCACAAGAAACAATAAATAAGAAATTGCAAATCAGTTACAAGTAACAAACACCAAATACAATGAAATACCATATATAAAATAGCCCAAATAAAAAACAACGCCTTTCAACACAGACGTTGTTTTTTACTATCCTTTTACGATAATCCATATATTAAAATTACCTCTTTTCAACTATATCTCCTACGCTTATCCTAATCCCCAGGTCTGCCGGTGTTTTCCTGCGCCTTCCCTCCCAGGACCAGGAGCTACGGACAGCCGCAGGAAAACACCGGCAGACCGCACTCTTTTTTCAGGAAATTCTTTTAAAAAGGGTGGTTTTGGTGTATAGTATTAAAGAAGCCCGGATTGCCCGTCCCACAGGAAAGGAGGCCGCCCATATGGATTGTAAACAAGCAGAAAAACTGATTCCTGATTTTATCAAAGGAGAAATGGATACCAGGACGGCGAAGCAGTTCCTGGAGCACGTGGATAAATGTCCGTCCTGCAAAGAGGAGTTAAGCATCCAGTTCCTGGTAACTGTAGGAATGGAACGTCTGGAGGACGGCGAGGCTTTTAATTTGAATGATGAGCTTTCGGCAAGGCTTCAGACCGCTGAAAGCCATATAAAAATACGCCAGATGCTGCAGAGAGGGCTATATTATTTTGAAGCCATAGCGATCCTGACAGTCATTCTGGTTATGACAACGGTGGTATTTGTATGAGTAAAAAAATGGTTCTGATTGACGGGCACAGCATATTGAACAGAGCGTTCTATGGTGTGCCTGATTTGAGCAATGCCCAGGGGCTCCATACCAATGCGGTATATGGCTTCCTGAATATCATGTTCAAGATTCTGGAGGAGGAAAAGCCTGAATATCTGGCGGTGGCTTTTGACGTGCATGCGCCTACCTTCCGCCATGAGCTGTTCAAGGAGTATAAGGGGACGAGAAAGCCCATGCCGGAGGAATTGCGGGAGCAGGTGCCGGTCATGAAAGAGGTGCTTCAGTCCATGGGCATCTGCACTGTGGAAAAAGCCGGCCTGGAGGCGGATGACATTCTGGGGACCCTGGCAAAGCGCGGGGAAAAGGAAGGAATGGAGGTGGCTCTGGTTTCCGGAGACAGGGATCTTTTGCAGATAGCCAGCGACCATATCAAGATCCGTATTCCCAAAACCAAAGGCGGAAAAACGGAAATAGAAGACTATTATGCCTCTGATGTTCAGGAAGCCTACCAGGTGACGCCGGTACAGTTTATTGAACTGAAGGCCCTTATGGGGGATTCCTCCGACAATATTCCCGGAGTGCCCAAGGTAGGACCCAAGACAGCCACGGATCTTATGGTCCAGTACGGCTCCCTGGACAACATTTATGCACATTTAGATGAAATTACGAAGAAAAGTATCCGGGAGTCCCTGGCGGCCAACCGGGAGCTTGCGGATCTGAGCAAGGTGCTGGCAACCATCCACACGGATTGTGAACTGGATGTAACCTGGGATATGGTCAGGCTGCAGGAGCTTTTTACCCCGGAAGCCTACACTCTCTTTAAACAGCTGGAATTCAAAAATCTGCTCAGCCGGTTTGAAGAAGATGCGGTTACACAGAATGATCAGAAGGAAACCTTCCGCATGACCTCGGAGCTTTCCGATGCGGAGGAAGCTTTCAGTGCGGCGGAAAAGGCAGGAAAGGCTGCATTTCTTGTGCTGGAGGACGGCAGGGCGGACGGGGATTTTGCGGCCCTGGCCCTGGCAAGCGCCGCGGATCAGATTTGGATTTTCATCCCCCAGGGCTTCCTGACGAAGGAATACCTGACGGACAAGCTGAAAAACCTGGTGAAAAAGGGCGTCAAACTATCCACCTTCCAGATCAAGAACCAGTATGGGTATCTGGAAAGCGATGAGACGGAGCGGTTTTTTGATGTGCTGATTGCGGCATATCTGCTCAACCCGCTGAAAAATGATTACAGCATAGAGGATATTGCAAATGAACAGCTGGGCCTGATGATTCAGAGCCGGCAGCAGCTTTTGGAAAAGCTTTCTTTGGTGAAGGCGTCCCAGGAGAGGGAGGAGGCCTTCCGGGAATATGCAGGCTTTGCCGTATATACGATTTTCATGGCGGAGCCCAGGCTACGGGAAAAGCTGCGGGAAACCGGGATGGAGAAGCTTTTTGAGGAAATAGAGATGCCTCTGACAAGAGTGCTTCATGATATGGAAGAAGAAGGCGTGGAAGTGCGTCCGGAGGAGCTGAAGGCCTATGGAGACGCGCTGGTGGAACGGATAGAGGAGCTTGAACATTCCATCCATAAGCAGGCGGGAGAGGACTTTAACATCAATTCCCCCAAGCAGCTGGGAGAAATCCTTTTCGAAAAAATGCAGCTGCCCGGCGGAAAGAAAACGAAGACCGGATATTCTACCGCCGCGGATGTGCTGGATAAGCTGGCTCCGGATTACCCTATCGTTTCGGAGATTCTGGAATACCGGGGGCTGACCAAGCTCAAATCCACCTATGCGGACGGACTTGCGGCCTATATCGGGGAAAACAACCGGATTCATACCACACTGAACCAGACGATTACCGCCACGGGAAGAATCAGCTCCACGGAGCCGAACCTGCAGAACATTCCCATGCGTATGGAGCTGGGGCGTCTGATCCGCAAGGTGTTTGTTCCCAGGTCAGGCTATGTGTTTACCGATGCGGACTACTCCCAGATCGAACTGCGCGTGCTCGCCCATATGTCCGGGGATGAGCAGCTGATTGAGGCGTACCGTTCCGATGCGGACATCCACCGCATTACGGCGGCCAAGGTATTCCACACTCCATTTGAGGAGGTGACTGACCTTCAGAGAAGGAACGCCAAGGCAGTGAATTTCGGCATTGTGTACGGAATCAGCTCCTTCGGGCTCAGCCAGGATCTGAGTATTTCCAGGAAGGAAGCGGCGCAGTATATTGAAGAATATTTTAAAACCTATCCTAAGGTCAAGGAATTTCTGGACAGAGAGGTGGAAAATGCCAAAGAAAACGGCTATTCCGTCACGATGTTCGGCCGCAGGAGACCGGTGCCCGAACTGAAATCCAGCAATTTCATGCAGCGCTCCTTCGGTGAGAGAGTGGCCATGAATGCGCCGATCCAGGGAACGGCCGCGGATATTATAAAGATTGCCATGATACGTGTCTGGAAGCGCCTGAAGGAAGAAAACCTGAAATCCCGCCTGATTCTGCAGATCCACGATGAGCTTCTTGTGGAGACTGCGGAGGATGAAATGAGCCTGGTGGCGGACATTATGGAAAAGGAAATGAAGAATGCCGCTGAACTGGCGGTTTCTCTGGAAATCGACCTTCACACGGGAAAGAACTGGTACGAGGCAAAATAAGGGGAGTTTTACAATGAAGCTGATAGGCATTACAGGCGGCGTGGGAGCGGGAAAGTCACAGGTGCTTTCCTGTCTGGCTTCCCGCTGCCGCTGCCGCATCCTGCTTGCGGATGAGGTGGGAAACGAAGTCAAGCTGCCCGGACAGCCCTGCTATGAACGGCTGGTGGAGCTGCTGGGAAAGGATGTGCTGGCGGAGGACGGGACCATTGACAGGGAAAGGATGGCTGAAAAGATTTTTGCAGATGATTGCCTACTTTCCCAGGTAAATGGTATCATCCATCCGGCGGTAAGGGTTTACATATTGCAGGAGGTGGAGAAAGAAAGAAGCCTTGGAAGGGTGGATTTCTTTTTCCTGGAAGCCGCTCTTTTGATAGAGGAGGGCTATGACAGGATCGTGGATGAGCTGTGGTACGTCTATGCGGATGAGGAAGTGCGCAGAAAGCGTCTGAAGGAAAGCAGAGGGTATTCGGATGCGAAGATAGACCATATATTCCACAGCCAGCTGCCGGAGGAGGAATTCCGCCGCCACTGCCGGAGAGTGATTGAAAATAACGGGGATCTGCAGGAAACCTGCCGCCAGATTGATGAGGTGCTGGCAAAACTGCAGGAGTGATGTTTTGAAGGGCGTTTGCAGTTTTTCCTTGCAAGCGGCGCCGGAATATGGCATATTAGAGAGTGTTTGAAATTACAAAGACTTTTGGTACGCCTGCAGACAGGGCGGAGGATGAAGGAGTAAGAAACTTATGAGACTGTGCAGCATTGCAAGCGGCAGCAGCGGAAACTGCATTTATGTGGGAACGGATACGACGCACGTTCTGGTGGATGTTGGAATAAGCAGAAAGCGGACGGAGGAAGGGCTGAAGAGCCTTGGCATCTGCCCCGGCGAGCTGGATGCGATTTTTGTCACCCATGAACACAGCGACCATATCAGCGGGCTGGGCGTTTTTTCCCGCAAATATAATGTGCCCATTTATGCGACAACCAGGACGGTGGATGCCATTAAGGGCGCAAGGAGCCTGGGCGAAATAGACGGGGAGCTGTTTCAGACCGTAAAAGCGGATGAAAGCTTTACCATAAAGGACATGACAGTGAATCCCATGCGGATTTCCCATGACGCGGCGGATCCGGTGGCCTACCGTTTTTCCTACGGAAGGCAGAAAATCGGCGTGGTGACCGATCTTGGCACATATAACGATTATACGGTGGAGTGCCTGAAGGGAATGGACGCCCTTCTTCTGGAGGCGAACCATGACGTGAACATGCTTCAGGTAGGGCCTTATCCTTACCCGCTCAAGCAGCGGATCCTGGGCGACAGAGGGCATCTTTCCAATGAAAATTCCGGCAGGCTGTTAAGCAGGCTGCTGCATGATAAGCTTCAGTATATCGTGCTGGGGCATCTGAGCAAGGAAAACAATATGCCAGAGCTTGCCTATGAGACGGTGAAGCTGGAAATCACCCAGTCGGATAACTGCTATAAAGCCGGGGACTTCCCGATTCAGGTGGCGAAACGGAGCGAGGTATCCCGTTTAATAGAAATCGCGTAAAGGTGAAGGCGTGAAACGGCTGAAAAATTACGAAAGAAGCGGAGGAACTTTTGATGAAGAAGACAATTATTACAGTAGTAGGACATGATACGGTCGGTATTATTGCAAAGGTGTGTACCTACCTGGCCGACAACAACATTAATATCCTGGATATCAGCCAGACCATTGTCCAGGGATATTTCAACATGATGATGATTGTGGACATGAACCATACCGGAAAGCCTTTCGGGGATATTACAGACGAATTAACCGGGCTGGGTGAAGAAATCGGCGTTATTATCAAATGCCAGAGCGAAGAAATCTTCAGTCAGATGCACAGGATTTGAAAGTAAGAGGTTTGTGGAATGATAAATATATTTGAAGTAAATGAAACCAACAAGATGATTGAAAAGGAAAATCTGGACGTGCGCACTATTACCTTGGGCATCAGCCTCCTGGACTGTGTGGATTCCGATTTATCCCGTGTAAATGAGAAAATCTACCGTAAAATCACCCATGCCGCCAAAAACCTGGTGCAGGTGGGAGAGGAAATTTCCAGGGAATACGGGATCCCCATTGTAAACAAAAGAATTTCCGTAACCCCCATAGCGCTCATCGGCGGCGCGGCCTGCAAGACCCCGGCGGACTTTGCGACCATAGCGGATACGCTGGATAAGGCGGCCCATGAGGTGGGCGTTAACTTTATCGGCGGCTATTCGGCGCTTGTTTCCAAGGGCATGACCTCCGCGGACGAGCTGCTGATCCGTTCCATTCCCATGGCGTTAGCGAGGACGGAAAGAGTCTGCAGCTCCGTCAACTTAGGTTCCACCAAGACGGGCATTAACATGGACGCGGTGAAGCTGATGGGAGAAATCATCCTGGAAGCGGCGGAATATACCAAAGAAACCGATTCCTCCGGCTGTACGAAGCTGGTTGTTTTCTGCAATGCGCCGGATGACAACCCGTTTATGGCAGGCGCCTTCCACGGCGTGACGGAGGCGGATCAGATCATCAACGTAGGCGTCAGCGGCCCCGGTGTTGTTAAAACCGCGCTGGAAAAGGTGCGCGGCGAGAGCTTTGAAGTGCTCTGTGAAACCATTAAAAAGACGGCGTTTAAGGTGACAAGAGTCGGCCAGCTGGTAGCGAAGGAAGCTTCGAGAAGACTGGGAATCCCTTTTGGTATCGTGGATCTTTCCCTTGCCCCCACGCCTGCCATCGGCGACAGCGTGGCGGATATCCTCTGTGAAATCGGCCTGGAATATGCAGGGGCTCCCGGGACCACGGCGGCGCTTGCCCTGCTTAACGATCAGGTGAAAAAGGGCGGCGTTATGGCATCCTCCTATGTGGGAGGCTTAAGCGGCGCATTTATCCCTGTCAGCGAGGATCAGGGCATGATAGACGCTGTATCCGCCGGCGCCCTCACGCTGGAAAAGCTGGAAGCCATGACCTGTGTCTGCTCCGTAGGCCTGGATATGATCGCAATCCCCGGAGATACCAAAGCAACGACCATTTCCGGGATAATCGCAGATGAAATGGCAATCGGCATGGTTAACCAGAAAACAACGGCAGTCCGCCTGATTCCTGTTATTGGTAAGACTGTGGGAGATCATGCGGAGTTCGGCGGCCTTCTGGGACATGCGCCCATTATGCCTGTGAACCAGTTTGACTGCTCTGCCTTTGTGAACCGCGGCGGAAGAATCCCGGCGCCGATCCACAGCTTTAAGAATTAGAATATGGCCGGGAGGATAACCGCATCCGCCTCGGTTCCCGCCCCTGTCCGTCCGGAGTCCTGTTTCCTTCTCCGGGCTGTGGCAGGGGTATTTTTTATCCAGTTTCAAAAACGGGGTGTTTCTGACTGTCCCGGACTGCCGGAATTCTGCCAACACGGCCATAACTCCTCACGCAGCCAACGCAGTTGCTGCGTGAGGAGTTATGGCCGTTAGGGAAGGGGTCAGGTTACGGGGAGTTGGCGTTGGTATTCGTTGGTGAAGGGAATGTGGTATTTTTGGCAGAGGACAGTTTGGTAAATGTGGGAGGCCTGGATGTCTTCCTGGAGCATTTGGGTGGTGAAGGGGGTGAGGAGGGGGGAGGCGGCGGATAGTTTGGGCAGGTAGGGGATTTTGGCGTTATTTTTTATGGCGTTCAGGAGAGGGGCGGCTTTTTTGGTGAAGGCCAGGGGGCGGGCGTAGGAGGGGAAGCGGGTGCTTTTTCCGGCGTCCTGGTTTTCCTGGGTGAGGTTCAGAAGTATGTGGGTGAGGCAGCGGCTGGCGCGGGCATAAGTGAGGTCTTTGGTGTTGAGGAGCTGGCAGAAGCTTTTCCAGCCGGTGTAGTTATTCAGGTTTTTCTTCAGCTTGTCGGAGAGGTCCGGGGTGATGTCTGCGTATTTCTGGTAGCCGTTTTGAGCCTCCATCAGAAGGCGGTAGTGGATGAGGAGGGAAAAATCCTGTTCTGAGAGAAGGCCTTGTTGGTTCAGGTGTGTTTCCCAGATTGGCCAGGTTTGTTCCGGGAGGGAGGCTTTGACGGTGTGGAAGCCGGTTCCTTCCAGAAGGGCTTTTCTGATGGCGGTGGCAGAGCTGAAGCTTTCCTGGCTGCAGTGGGCGGCCGAGAGGTTTTCTTCGTGGTAGGCGGAGCCCTGGCGGAGGATTGTGAGGGGGCGTATTTTGCTTTGGGAGAGGGTCAGGGCTTTGCAGTATTCAATTCCGAGGATATTGTTCGGGAGGGTCCAGTATTGGGTGTCGGTTTCGTCGCTTAAATTAAGGGCTTTGGCCCTGGCGGCGGGGTAGGAGAGGCCTTCTTTTTGGTTTTGTCTGATGCGTCGGCGGTATTCATCGTCTTTTTCGGCGGAGAGGAGGGCATGGGCGGATGCGGCGATTTTTTCAGTATCTCCGGATTCGCTTCCAAAGCACAGATAATCCACAACGCGCAGGCCGTCCAGGACGGAGACGGCTCCGCCTGCAAAAAATTCTGCGCTTGCACAGGCATATCGTACCGGAAGCTCCAGTACCAAATCCGCGCCGCAGGCCAGAGCCATTCTGGCTCTGGTGTATTTATCAAGTAAAGCCGGGGCGCCCCGTTGGGTGAAATCTCCGCTCATCACTACTATTACGTAATCGGCGTCTGTCAGTTCGCGGGCTTTTTTTATCTGGTATTCGTGTCCTTTGTGGAAGGGGTTATATTCGGCTATAATTCCTGTGACCTTCATATCGGTTATTTTTCCTCCATAGGTCTGATTGTTAATGCTGTTCGGGCTTTCCGCAGTTATTTTTTATTTCCCAAGCGTAACTGTGAGGGGCTGAACAGTTACTCCTAATCACAAAAAGCATATCATGTTTTGGCGGGCGGGACAATAGCGTGAGCTTCGGCTCTTGCTTTTGTACAAATTCATGGTTACTGTACACTCCGTGGCCGGTAACTGCATAAATCCATTTAAAATTGCCTGCAGCAATGGGATTTATGCACTCTTGAATCACTTTCTTACGTACTGTGCAGTAAAGGCACAGTACTGTGTGAACAGTAACAATTCACGAACAATTTATGCCCATTGGTGAAATGTGCAAGATTTTGTACAATAAAATCAGGAAAATAGCCTTGTATACAAAAAAAGAATTCTGTATAATTTAGCTAGACGAAAAGTGGACGACAAAAATTGGAAGAAGTGGAATAGAAAGGAGTTTTTTGGGTATGTCTTATATTGATACGATTAAAGAGAAGGCTAGGTCTGACAGAAAAACAATTGTAATGCCTGAAACAAATGACAAAAGAACGCTGATTGCAGCCGCGCATGTGCTGCAGGAGGGAATTGCCAACATTATTATGGTGGGCAATGAAGAGAAGATTATGGACGGCGCCGGCTGGCTGGAAGTGGATCTGACCGGGGTTACGGTGATTGATCCCAACAAGACAGACAAGCTGGATGAGTATGTGGAGATCCTTTACGAAACAAGAAAAGCAAAGGGAATGACCATGGAAAAGGCAAGGGAGATCCTTCTGAGCGATCCTCTGACCTTCGGCGTGGTTATGGTAAAGGCCAATGATGCGGACGGAATGGTTGCCGGTGCGTGCCATGCCACTGCGGACGTGCTCAGGCCCTCCCTGCAGATACTCCGTACAGCTCCCGGCGTGAAGCTGGTTTCCGCATTCTTTATCCTGGATGTGCCGGATTGTGAGTATGGCGAGCACGGCACCTTCCTTTTTGCAGACTGCGGTCTGAATCAGGATCCCACCTCGGAAGAACTGGCTGCCATCGCCGATACAAGCGCAAAGAGCTTTAAGCAGCTCATCGGCGCAAAGCCCATTATTGCCATGCTTTCTCATTCCACCAAGGGAAGCGCACACCATGCGCTGGTTGACAAGGTGGTTAAGGCAGTGGAAATTGCCCATGAGGAATACCCGAACCTGACGCTGGACGGAGAATTGCAGACAGATGCCGCGCTGGTTCCCAAGGTGGCCAAATCCAAGGCTCCCGACAGCGATGTGGCCGGCAAGGCAAATGTGCTTATTTTCCCCAACCTGGATGCGGGCAACATCGGCTATAAGCTGGTTCAGCGGCTGGGCAGGGCGGAAGCCTACGGCCCCATGCTCCAGGGAATCGCAAGACCCGTCAACGATCTGTCCAGAGGCTGTTCCTGGGAGGATATCGTAGGTGTTGTTGCGCTGACGGCGGTACAGGCACAGCTTGTTTAAAAAGGCATGGCAGCTGTAGAGCTCCTTATTAACCACGGCCTGTGATAAAAGAAAAGGGAAAAGGTGTTGTTCAATGAATATTTTAGTAATTAACTGCGGAAGTTCATCCCTGAAGTTCCAGCTGATAGATTCGGAAAGTGAAAAGCTGATTGCAAAGGGACTGTGTGAAAGAATTGCTATCGAAGGAAGCCGGCTGGTTTATACTCCTGCGGGAGGAGAAAAGCAGATTACAGAAGCTCCCATGAGGGATCATAAGGAAGCGGTCAGCCTTGTGCTGAAGGCCCTGACGGATGAAAAAACGGGCGTGGTAAAAAGCCTTGATGAAATCGGCGCCGTAGGACACCGCCTGGTACACGGCGGGGAGCATTTTTCAAAAGCTACCCTGATTACGGAGGAAGTAAAAAAAGCGATCCAGGACTGCTGTGAGCTTGCGCCGCTTCATAATCCGGCCAACTTAATCGGCATTGAGGCCTGTGAGGCGCTGATGCCGGGAACTCCCATGGTGGGCGTATTCGATACGGCCTTCCATCAGACGATGCCGGAAGAGGCCTATATGTATGCCATTCCTTACCGTTATTACCAGGATTACAAAATCAGGAGATATGGTTTCCACGGCACAAGCCACGCTTATGTTTCCAAAAGAGCGGCGGCTGTGCTGGGGCAGCCCGTTGAAAGCCTGAAAACCATCGTATGCCATCTGGGCAACGGCGCTTCCGTATCCGCAGTGAAATACGGAAAGTGCATCGATACCTCCATGGGCCTTACCCCTCTGGAAGGCCTGGTTATGGGCACCAGAAGCGGCGACATCGATCCCGCCATCATCGAATTCATCGCCCATAAAGAAGGCAAAAGCATCGATGAAATCATGAATATCCTGAACAAGGAATCGGGCGTGTACGGCCTTTCCAATGGCTTCTCCTCCGATTTCCGTGACCTGGAGGACGCTTACCTGGAAGGAAATGAAGACGCAGCCCGTGCTTTAAAAGCTTTTTCCCAGAGAGTTATCAAATACATCGGCGCGTATGTCGCGGAAATGGACGGCGCAGACGCCATCTGCTTTACCGCAGGGCTGGGAGAAAACAGCCCTATCATCCGGGATATGGTATGTGCAAGCCTGTCCTACCTGGGGATAACACTGGACGAGGAAGCAAACCATAAACGAGGCGAGGAAATCATAATTTCCAGGCCCGGAAGCGGCACTAAGGTACTGGTAATCCCCACCAACGAAGAACTGGCGATTGCCAGGGAAACCGCTGAAATTGTAAAATCTTAAAATTTTTGCTTGCTTTTATGAAACTTTAGCGTTATAATGCAATAAAATAAAACATGAAACAACTTAATAATTTTTTGAAAACCGATGATGTGGAGATAAAAACAGATCGTGCACTTACAGAGAGTCCGGAATGCTGAGAACGGACAGGACGCAGCCTGTTAAATGGACCACGGAGGGCATGGTGAAGGCAGCCGCAGAGGCTGGCCCAGTAGCCGTGACGTGAGGCATACGTCAGTTGCCGCGGATATGATAGTATCCGGCGAGAGCGCGCAGTTTATTTATTTGCGTGAATCAAGGTGGCACCGCGGGAGCAGTTTATTCACCCGTCCTTGACAGAAAACTTTTATGAGGATTCTGTCTTGGACGGGTTTTTTGTATTGCGAAGGCTTTGCCGGAGCGCACCGTCCGGGCAGGGAGCAGGAGGTATAAAAATGGAACAGATGACCCTGGAACAGGCGAAAAGAATAGCGCAGGAGGGAGATTACGGGCTGGTGCCGCTGACCAGAGAGCTTTATGCGGATGCAATAACTCCCACAGAGGTGATGCGGATTCTGAAAAATATCAGCAGGCATTGCTACATGCTGGAAAGCGCAGAGGATAATAAGCGATGGGGCAGATATACCTTCCTTGGATATGAACCGGCGCTGGAAATTACCTGCCGCAACGGTTCGGTACAGATAAAAAACGCACTCCACAACATCCGGACGGAGGGCGGCCCCGGGGAGTGCATCCGTCAGCTGCTGTCGGAAAACGCAAGTCCGGCGGTGGAGGGGCTTCCTCCGTTTACAGGCGGCCTGGTGGGATATTTTTCCTACGATTACATTAAGTACAGCGAACCGGGCCTTGTGCTGGATGCCACGGATACGGAAGGATTCCAGGATGTGGATCTGATGCTTTTTGATAAAGTAATCGCTTTTGACAATTACCGGCAGAAAATCATTCTCATAGCCAATGCGAAAACGGATGATTTGGATCACACTTACAATAAAGCCATGGAGGAACTGAGGAACATGGAGGAGCTGATCCGAAGAGGACGGAAAGCACTGATCCCTCCGCTGAGGCTTCATTCCGGTTTCCGGCCGCTCTTTGAAAAGGAAGAATACTGCGGCATGGTGGAAAGGGCAAAGCATTATATCAGGGAGGGAGATATTTTCCAGGTGGTGCTCTCCAACCGGCTGGAGGCGGATATGGAAGGGAGCCTGTTTGATACCTACAGGATACTGCGTACCGTGAATCCTTCGCCGTATATGTTCTATTTTTCCGGGGACAGCATGGAAATAGCGGGCGCCTCCCCGGAGACTCTGGTAAAGCTGGAGGACGGGACGCTTTATACCTTCCCATTGGCCGGAACGAGGCCGAGAGGGGCGGACAGGGAAGAGGATGAACGGCTGGAAAGAGAGCTTCTGGCAGATGAAAAGGAATGTGCGGAGCACAATATGCTGGTGGATTTGGGAAGAAATGATATCGGCAGGATCGCAGGCATAGGAACGGTTAAGGTAGAAAAATACATGAGCATCCAGCGTTATTCCCATGTGATGCACATCGGATCCACGGTTTCAGGAAGCCTTCGGGAGGATAAAGACGCGCTGGATGCAGTGGATGCCATCCTGCCTGCGGGAACGCTTTCCGGAGCGCCCAAGCTGCGGGCCTGTGAAATCATTAATGAACTGGAAGATAATAAGAGGGGGATCTACGGCGGCGCCATTGGTTATCTGGGCTTTACCGGAAATATGGATACCTGCATCGCCATCCGCCTGGCCTATGCAAAAAACGGAAAGGTATTCATCCGCTCCGGCGCCGGCATTGTGGCGGACAGCGAGCCGGAAAAGGAATATCAGGAATGCATTAACAAGGCAAAGGCAGTGATGACTGCCCTTGAGATGGCGGAAGGAGGGATTGACAGATGATACTGCTGATTGATAATTATGACAGCTTTTCCTATAACCTGTATCAGCTGATTGGCTCAGTAAATCCGGATATCCGGGTTATCCGCAATGATGAGAGAACCGTAGAGGAAATTGAGGCCATGGGGCCGGAACTGATTGTTCTCTCCCCCGGCCCTGGGACGCCCTCCCGGGCCGGTGTGTGTGAAGAGGTGGTCAGAAAGCTTTCCGGCAGAATACCGCTGTTTGGGGTTTGCCTGGGCCATCAGGCCATCTGTGAGGCCTTTGGCGCGAAAATCGGATATGCAAAACAGCTGATGCACGGAAAGACCTCGGAAGCCTTTCTGGAAAAGGAAAGCCGCCTTTTCCGGGGGATGGGCGGCTCCATACAGGTTGCCAGGTATCATTCGCTGGGGGCGGAGCCGGAGAGCATACCGGAGGAGCTTCGGATAACTGCCAGAACGGCAGACGGGGAAGTGATGGCCGTGGAACACCGGGAATATCCTGTATATGGTGTCCAGTTTCATCCGGAATCGGTGCTGACGCCCGCCGGAATAACAATAATTAAAAATCTGCTGCAGGTCTTTTAAGGCCATCCGGGCGGAGGAAACCAGTAATATATAATATAACAGAAAGGAATACAGAAATGATTAGAGAAGCAATTGCCACACTGGCAAACGGAGAAGATATCGGATATGAAACCGCCAAAACGGTTATGAATGAGATCATGTGCGGAGAGGCCAGCGACATCCAGAAAAGCGCATATCTGACGGCGCTTTCCATGAAAGGGGAAACCATTGAGGAAATCACAGGCTCGGCGGAGGAGATGAGAAATCATTGTGTCCGGCTTCTGAATGATATGGATGTGCTGGAAATCGTGGGGACCGGAGGGGATCGTTCCAATTCCTTCAACATTTCCACCACCTCCGCCCTGGTGATCGCGGCCGGCGGCGTACCTGTGGCAAAGCATGGCAACCGGGCCGCTTCCAGCAAATGCGGCGCTGCGGATGTGCTGGAGGCGCTGGGCGTGGACATTACCATAGCCCCGGCCAAAAGCGCGGAGCTGCTGAAGGAAATCGGAATCTGTTTCCTGTTTGCCCAGAAATACCATACAGCCATGCGTTATGTGGGGCCGGTGCGTAAGGAGCTGGGAATCCGTACCGTATTCAATATCCTGGGTCCTCTGGCCAACCCGGCGGGAGCGAATATGGAGGTTATGGGCGTGTATAATAAGGAACTGGTGGAACCGCTGGCAAGAGTGCTTGTAAATCTTGGCGTAAAGAGCGCGATGGTAGTGTATGGGATGGATAAGCTGGATGAAATATCCATGAGCGCGGAAACCTTTGTCTGTGAGGTAAAGGATGGCAGCTATAAAACCTACTACATCGAACCAGAACAGTTTGGCTTTCACAAATGTGATAAGAAGGAGCTGGAAGGCGGGACGCCGGAGGAAAACGCGGAGATTACCTTAAAGATCCTGGACGGGGAAAAAGGCCCCAGAAGAGATGCGGTGGTACTGAATTCAGGCGCCGCCCTGTATATTGCGGGCAGGGCGGAAAGCATGGAGGAGGGCGTGAGAATGGCAGAGGAAATCATCGACAGCGGAAAAGCGAAGCGGAAGCTGGAGGAGTTTGCCGCCTGTTCCAGAAGCTAGGAGGATTGGGTATGATATTGGAAGCCATAGCGGATAAAACAAGAGAACGGGTAGCGGAGCGCAGGAAAAGGGTCCCTTTATACAGACTGCAGGAGGAAGCGGAGAAGCTCCCGGCTGTTACGGGCTTTCCTTTTGAAAAAGCCATTGCCGGGCAGGAGCTTTCTTTCATCTGTGAGGTGAAAAAAGCGTCTCCGTCAAAAGGGCTTATCGCGCCTGATTTCCCCTATCTTCAGATTGCAGGAGAATATGAAAAGGCGGGGGCTGCCGCTGTTTCCGTCCTGACGGAGCCTGATTTTTTCATGGGAAGCGACAGGTATCTGCAGGAGATTGCAGCTAAGATCCATATTCCGGTACTGCGGAAGGATTTTACCGTAGATGAATACATGATATATGAGGCCAGGCTGCTGGGGGCGTCGGCAGTCCTGCTGATTTGCTCGCTTCTGCGGGAGGAGGAACTGAAGCGGTATCTCAGGCTGGCGGACAGCCTGGGAATGTCGGCGCTGGTGGAGGCGCATGACAGGGATGAGGTAAAAAAGGGGCTGGAGTGCGGCGCGAGGATTATCGGAGTGAACAACCGGGATTTAAAAACCTTTCAGGTGGATATCAGCAATTCGGTGCGGCTGCGGGAGCTGGTTCCAAAAGAAATTCTGTTCGTTTCCGAAAGCGGCATGAAGACGGCGGAGGATATCCGGATACTGGAAGAAAACGGCACAAACGCAGTTTTAATTGGGGAAACGCTGATGCGCAGCCCTGACAAGCGCAGAGAACTGGAAAGACTGCGCGGCCGGCTGTGAGCCCCCTGATACCGGCGGCTTTTCCGGAAGAAGAGAAGCCGGCGGAAAGAAGGACGAAGGTTAAAATCTGCGGACTGAGCCGGACAGAGGATATCTTCTATGTTAATGAGGCATGTCCCGATTATGTGGGCTTCGTCTTCGCAAAAAGCCGCAGACAGGTGGAACCGTCCCAGGCGGCCGCCCTTCGGAGGCTCCTTCGAAGGGAAATCTGCCCGGTGGGCGTATTTGTGAATCAAAAGCCGGAGGAGATACTCAGGCTCCTGCGTGATGGAACCATTGAAGCGGTTCAGCTTCACGGACAGGAAACGGAGGAGCAAATCCGGCTTATCAGGCGGGAGAGCGGGAAAAAGGTGATTAAGGCCGTCAGAATTACGGATGGCAGGCAGCTGGATGCATGGAAGGAAAGCAGCGCCGATTATCTGCTGCTTGACGGCGGCTGCGGAGATGGGAAGGTGTTTGACTGGTCCGTGGCGGAAAAAGCAAAAAGCCTGGGAAAGCCCTTTTTCCTGGCAGGAGGGCTGAATGCCTGCAACGCGGCGGAGGCGGTGCGGCTGTTTGAACCATATGCGCTGGATTTAAGCAGCGGTGTGGAAAACGCCGGGGTAAAGGACCGGCAGAAAATACTGGATTTTATGAGAGCGGTCAGGCTGGCCGGGAAAGAAAGGGAGAATTGCGATGAGTAAGGGACGTTTTGGTATTTTTGGAGGACAGTATATTTCAGAAACCCTGATGAATGAACTGATCCGTCTGGAGGAATGCTATGAATTTTATAAAAAGGATCCGGATTTCCTGGAGGAGCTGGACCGTCTGCAAAAGGAATATGCCGGCAGGCCTTCCCTTCTGTACTATGCGGAAAAGATGACCAGGGATCTGGGCGGCGCGAAGATTTATCTGAAGCGGGAGGATTTGAACCACACCGGATCCCACAAAATAAATAATGTGCTGGGCCAGGTGCTCATGGCCAAAAAGATGGGAAAAACCAGGGTGATCGCGGAGACCGGAGCAGGGCAGCATGGGGTGGCAACCGCTACGGCCGCGGCGCTGCTGGGCATGGAGTGCGAGGTTTTTATGGGGAAGGAGGATACAGACAGACAGGCGCTGAACGTATACCGGATGGAGCTGCTTGGCGCGAAGGTGCATCCGGTAACCAGCGGAACGCAGACCTTGAAGGATGCGGTGAATGAAACCATGCGGGAATGGACCAACCGGGTGTCCGATACCCATTATGTGCTGGGTTCCGTGATGGGGCCTCATCCTTTTCCTACTATAGTGCGTGATTTCCAGAGCGTGATCAGCAAAGAGGCGAGGGAGCAGATTCTGGAAAAGGAAGGAAGGCTTCCGGCAGCGGTTGTGGCGTGCGTGGGCGGCGGTAGCAATGCCATGGGAATGTTTTATCGTTTTATTGAGGATGAGGGCGTGAAGCTCATCGGCTGTGAGGCCGCGGGAAAAGGCGTGGACACACAGCTGCATGCGGCTACCATGGCTAAGGGGACGCTGGGAGTGTTCCACGGGATGAAATCCTATTTCTGCCAGGATGAATACGGACAGATAGCGCCGGTTTATTCCATTTCCGCAGGGCTGGATTATCCCGGGATCGGGCCGGAGCACGCGTATCTGCACGATACGGGAAGAGCGCAGTATGTGCCGATAACCGATGAGGAGGCTGTGGAGGCCTTTGAATATCTGGCGCGCACGGAGGGGATTATCTGTGCGATAGAAAGCGCCCATGCGGTGGCCCATGTGATGAAAACCGCAAGGCAGTACGGGCCGGAGGAAAATATTATTATCTGTCTGTCAGGCAGAGGCGATAAGGATGTGGCGGCTATAGCGCGCTACAGAGGGAGGAAGCTTTATGAGTAACATAAAAAATGCATTTCAAAATGGAAAGGCTTTTATTGCCTTTCTTACCGCGGGGGATCCGAATGCGGATAAAACGGTGGAATATATTCTGGAAATGGAGAAGGCAGGGGCCGATCTGGTGGAAATCGGCATTCCCTTTTCCGATCCGACGGCGGAGGGCGTGGTGATACAGGAGGCCAATATCCGCGCCCTCGGCGCAGGGATGACCACGGACGGCGTGTTTGATATTGTACGCAGGGTCAGGGAAAAATCCCGGATTCCGCTGGTGTTCCTTACGTATTTGAACCCGGTATTCCACTATGGTTATGATCGGTTTTTTGAAAAATGCGGGGAGCTTTCCGTGGACGGAATCATCATTCCGGATCTTCCGTTTGAAGAAAAGGGGGAGCTGGCGCCTGCGGCAACAGCACATGGCGTGGATCTGATTTCCATGATTGCGCCTACCTCTAAGGAACGGATTCGGAAGATTGCTTCGCAGGCAGCAGGCTTTCTCTACATCGTCTCTTCCATGGGAGTAACCGGTGTAAGGAGTGAAATCACCACGGATTTAGGCGCCATTGTCAAAGAGATCCGGGAAGTTACGGATGTCCCCTGCGCGGTGGGCTTCGGCATCAGCACGCCGGATCAGGCCCGGCAGATGGCAGCATTATCCGACGGGGCTATTGTGGGCAGCGCTATTGTGAAAATTATCGCCGAAAAGGGAGGGCAGGCCGGGGAAGCTCTTGCGGAATACGTGAGTAAAATGAAGGCCGGCGTATGTGCCGCCAGGGAGGCGCAGAAGAGCCTGTAAAGCGCTTTGCGGCAGCAGATTGTAAATTATTACAGTAATATTAAGATTTCATTAAGTTAAAAAAATCGCGAAAATTCTCTTTTCATTCCTATTAAAATGTATTATGCTTAATAGGCCGTGGCAGGTCGTTTTATGTCGTAATCAATATGGCGGGCGGTATGCAAATGCATGGTCCAATGCCGGGACAGTGGGGCTGGGGCCGCGGTAATACTGAATTAGAAATGACGTTTGGAGTGGAGAATGTGGCAGGATTTGAAATAGGAAAGATAATGAGTGAGAATAGCCTTGTATTCAGCAGTCTGGAATTCCTTTTTCGGTTCCTGCCTGTTTTTCTGGTTATTTTTTATCTCACCCCTGTAAAATACAGAAAAATTGTACTTTTTATCGGCAGTATCCTGATGTATGCCTGCGGGGAGCCGCAGTTTGTCCTTTTGCTGCTGGCGTGTACGGCGCTTAATTTCCTTATCGGGCGGAATATGCGCACGGATATCGAATCGCCCTGCCCGCACAGCAGGTGGCGGCATAAGAAGCAGCGGAAATGGCTTCTGCTGGCGCTGGCAACGGATGTGGGAGTGCTTGCTTTTTTCAAAATCGGAAATGCTGCGGACAGCAATATCCTCCTTCCCCTGGGAATCAGTTTTTATACCTTTAAAATGATTTCCTATCAGATGGATGTTTACCGGGGAAAGGCGGAGGCTGCCGGTTCCTTCTGGATTTTCGGCTCTTACATATGCATGTTCCCGCAGCTGACAAGCGGCCCTATCATGCGGTATGGGGATGCGCAGGACAGCCTGGAGGCGCCCCGCTGTACGCCGCAGCAGTTTGAAGAGGGCCTGCGGCTGCTTGTAATCGGTCTGGGGGCCAAGGTGCTGCTTGCGGACAAGCTGGGACTTTTATGGAATGATATCCAGACCATCGGTTTTGAAAGTATTTCCACGCCCCTGGCCTGGCTGGGAGCGTTTACCTACTCCCTGCAGCTGTATTTTGACTTCGAAGGCTATTCCCTGATGGCGGTGGGAATCGGCATGATGATTGGGCTGCCTTATATTAAGAACTTCAATCAGCCTTACATGGCTGTTTCGGTCAGTGATTTCTGGCGAAGGTGGCATATGACGCTGGGAAGCTGGTTCAGGGACTATGTCTATATTCCCATGGGAGGCAACAGGAAAGGGCTGCCCAGGCTGGTTTTGAACCTGTGTGTTGTCTGGCTGCTGACGGGGCTGTGGCACGGCGGAAGTGTGAATTTCCTTGTCTGGGGCATTACGGTAGGCGTTTTTGTGATTCTCGAAAAGCTTATATATGGAAAGTGGCTGAGCCGGCACAGCGTGCTGTCCCATGTTTATGTGTGGATTATAATCCCTCTTACCTGGGTGATTTTTGCAGTGACCAGCCTGAAGGATCTGGGCATTTATTTCGGCAGGCTGTTCCCTTTCTTCGGTGTGGGAGAAACGCTGAATCCCGGGGATGTGTTCAAGTATCTTTCCATGTACTGGTGGCTGCTGCTGGGCGGTATTTTCTTCTGTATACCGGCGGTATCCGTATGGTTTAACAGGCATAAACGGAAATGGTATGGATATGCGCTTGTGCTGGTGATTTTCTGGGCGGCTGTTTACCAGCTTTCGAATGAGGCTAACAATCCTTTTATGTATTTCAGATTTTAAGGTGGCATAATAATGAAGAATTGGAAAAAATGTCCGCTCTTTCTGCTTTTGCTTGTGAGCGGGCTGGTAATAACAGGAGCCGGGTACGCAGGTGAGCACAGTATCTATGCAGCCTACAGTAAGCCGGACGGGTGGATGACGCCGGGGCTGTCTCTGGTTTTTCAGGGATGGAAGGACGGCGTGTATCCGTGGGAGCTGTTCGGCAATAGCGATGCCAGCCAGACGATGGCGGAGGCGGGAACAGATACTGAGAACAGCGTTTTGCAGGAAACGCAAACCCTGGGAAATGTCCCGGACACGGCGGAAATGCCGGAACCTGAGGAAACACAGACTACACAGGCTTCAGATAATGGGTCAGGTCAGGCTGAGGGAAACGGTCAGGGCAGTGTATCGCAGAATTCGGTCAGCGGCAATTTCCTGGCGGGGGACGGACTGGTATCAGGCAATTCCGTACAGCCGATGTATGATAAGTTCGGAAAGCTGATCAATCAACCGGCTCCGGAGCAGATAAAGCAGGAAATTCCCATGCAGATACCGGACGGCGGAGGTGTATCCGAAAATCAGGTTCCGGCTGAAGGGGGAGGGGCTTCCCAGGCTGAGAACCCGGAAAATATGCCGGAGAACGGAGCACAGAGCCAGGAACAGCTGGCAGAGGGGCAGGAACAGCAGGGTGCTTCGGAAGAGAACACCAATAAAACATATGAATTCACTACGGTGAGCGAGGATTATTTTAATGACGCGCTGTTCATTGGGGATTCCAGAACGGTGGGATTGTGTGAATACGCAGGAATGCGGGATCGCGCTACCTTCTATGCGGCGACCTCGCTGACGATTTATAATGTATTTGAATCGCCCAAAAAGGTGGCCCAGCTGGACGACGGCACGAAGGTGACGATTGAAGAGGCGCTGTCACAGAAGCAGTTTAAGAAGATCTATATAATGCTGGGAATCAATGAGCTGGGAAGAGGGACAACGCAAAGCTTCTTTACCGTTTATGCCGACACCGTGAACCGGATACGCCAGCTGCAGCCGGAGGCCATTATTTTCGTACAGGGCATCATGCGTGTAAGCGGTGAAAAGAGCCGTACGGATAAGGTGTTCAACAATGCCGCTATTAATGAAAGGAACGAGGCGCTGGCAGCCATGGCCAACAATCAGGATATCTTCTATCTGGAAGTAAATGATGCGGTCTGCGATGCCAACGGCGACCTGGTGACGGAATATACCTTTGACCAGATACATTTGAAAGCGAAGTACTACCAGCTTTGGAAGAATTATCTGCTGGGACATGGTATTGTGCGGGATGAATAGAAGGAAAATTTGGTGGTTGACAAAATGTGCATGGTTATGTATAATTGTTGAAGTGCGAATGGGATTCGGCTTGACCGGATTCGTTGGGAGTCTACTATGTTAATCAATTTGACAGATGTCTTTACAGAAGAAGAAAAGTCTGTTACAAAAGAGGTTCCTCTGGAGCTGACAAGCATACGATTTCAGGGTGAGGATTTCAGGATTCTTGAGAAAACACCCGTCAGGCTTACTCTTGCCAACAATGGTCAGGGGAGAGCATTGATTGAAGCGGATGCAGAGGTGACTGTGGAGTTGAAATGTGACAGGTGCCTTCGTGAAGTAACAAGAGAATTTGCGGTTCACGCTTCTGTGGCTGCCGTATCGCCCGATGTGGCTAATGCGGAGGAACAGGATGAGGAAAGCGGATTCCTGGAAGGATATCAGCTGAATGTAGACAGCCTGATAAGCAATGAAATCATTACATGCTGGCCGATGAAAATTCTCTGTAAAGAGGACTGCAAAGGACTTTGCAGTGTCTGCGGGAAAGATTTGAATGAAGGGACATGCGATTGCGACACCTTTGTTCCGGACCCCAGAATGGCGGCAATTATGGATATCTTTCGTGAGAACAAGGAGGTGTAAGTAATGTCTATCTGTCCTAAGAATAAATCTTCTAAATCCAGAAGAGATAAGAGAAGAGCAAACTGGAAAATGAGCGCTCCGACACTGGTTAAGTGCAGCAAATGCGGCGCACTGATGATGCCTCACAGAGTTTGCAAGGCTTGTGGCTCTTACAACAAGAGAGAGATCGTTTCCGTAGAAAACTAATTGTTTTTCCGCTTGATTAAGCGGCAGGGAACACAGAACAGTCTATCATGGAAATCCATCGTATTTCAGTTTTGAAATAGATGGATTTCTTTTTTTACTATTTGCCGGTAAGAGAAAGAAGGGTTGGTTAACAGGCAGGAATCGTGTATAATAAAGTACGGGTGCGGATGATCAGGAATGGGCAATTGATAATGAAACACAATGATGACTGCGGCGGAGGGATGTAAGGGCGGCTGCAGGGACTGCGGGAAATGGAGGCGTAATTAATATGCGGAAAAAGAAGTTAACAGTTCTTATTTTTGTCAGTCTGGCGTTTTTGCTGACAGCGTGCGGCAGACAGGGAAGCGGGAAAGAGACTGCGGCGGAGGAACCGTTGAAAATAGAGACAGAAGCCGGAAATACCCGGAAGGAAGAAACGCAAACACCGGCAGACGGAACAGAAAAACCGGCGCTCGGAACGGATATGCAGGAGCAGGAGGGAAAAGTACCGGAAACGGATGCGGGTGACGATGAAGTGAAAGGCCGCTTTGAAATATTCGAGGTAACACAGGATGGACTGCTGGCCTGTGGAATGGACAATGCCTATCCGGGGCTTTGCCGCATCGGGCACGGAAATATCCTGGAAAACCAGGACGGTGAAACGATAGGGCTGTCTGAGCTGGTTCCGGGAATGATAGTGGAGCTGACCTGGAATGGAGGTGTGGAGGAAAGCTATCCGGCGCAGTTTACTTATTCCGCTCTGAAGCTCACCGGGGAGTCGGGGAACCCGGAATTTTTGCTTTATCTGC
The DNA here is from genome assembly GCF_003435485.1 of Eisenbergiella massiliensis. NCBI lineage: Bacteria > Bacillati > Bacillota > Clostridia > Lachnospirales > Lachnospiraceae > Eisenbergiella > Eisenbergiella massiliensis. Next base: position 88,414 of record NZ_QVLV01000014.1, on the reverse strand, counting down.
AGCTGCTTCAGGATTTGGCGAAGACAGATCCGGGACTGAATGAAGGTATTACGGAAAGCTATTTTGATTTTACGTCAGTTGCCTCTTTAAGCGAAGGGGAGAAAGAAGGGCTGGCTTATCTGGGAGGCACGTATTTCGGCGGATTCGGTTCTCAGTCCACACAGGAGGAACTGGCGGCGCAGGGGATCCTTGATCGGGAAAAGGGAATAGAAAACGGGATTCTTGTAACGATAGAGGAGCTTTCCAACCAAAATGGAAAAGTGACCTGCAATGCGGAAAAATACAGAAGCGGAACCGGCGCTTATTATTTTCATGATGTGACTGCGGAATATAAGAACGGGAAATGGAAATATGAGATTGGTGCGGAAATGATAAGCTGAATGATGGCGCCGGGCTTTTATGGTCTGTCCGCTGTGTTGGCTGTAGGTATGGTGTAAGTGACATATGGTTTCATAAAAAGAGTGGCTGCCAGGCGAAATATAAAACCGGCAGCCACTCTTTTTCGTTTCGATAATTTCAGGGTTTAGGACTGTTTTTCTGCAGCGGTATTCTGATAATGACTTCAGTACCGTTGTCCGCCTCACTGTTTATTATCAGGCCCAGATTATCTCCGTAGGAAAGCTTCAGCCTCTCGTTTACGTTTTTTATCCCGATATGCGTTGTTTCACAGGCGAAAAGCCCCTGCATTTTATCGGGGGGAATGCCGCAGCCATTATCGCTTACCCGGATAAAGCATATTCCTTTTTCCTCTGACAGGGCGATAATAAGCCTTCTGGGCTGTCTGCGGCTGCTGCGCAGGCCATGCTCGATGGCATTTTCAACAATGGGCTGCAGTATCAGGCAGGGAATAGGCAGCTCCAGAAGAGCTTCCTCCAGCTGATATTCCACAAGGAAGGAATGGCTCGTAAGAATCAGCTGAATTGAAATATACGCCTTTATGTTCTCCAGTTCATTCCGTATGGTGGTAGTATCCTGCCCTTTATTCAGGGAAGTCCGGTAAAAAAGTGTCAGAAGCTGCACTGTTTCACTGATTTCGGTTTGCTCCGCTATAATAGCCCGTGCGCTTATCAATGAAAGCGTATTGTAAAGAAAATGCGGGTTAATCTGAGCGCGCAGGGCGTTCAGCTGATATTCCTTTGCTTTCAGCTTCTGTACATAAGCTTCATCAATAAGAGAACGTATCCTTTTCAGCATGGAATTAAAGGTGTGAATCAGCTTTCCGATTTCATCATTCCGGTTGGGGATAATCAGCAGCTCATGCTTCTCGATGTCTGCCAGGGATATTTTGCTTATCACCCCGGTCAGCTGTCTGAGGGGGGAAAGGATAGAGTTAACGGTAAAAAAGGTGAGCAGGAAAAGTATGGTGAAACAGAGGGCTATCAAAAAGAATGAGGTAAAGATTGTCCGTTCCACCGTCCCTTTCACATTGCTGATAGGACTGTAATAGTAAATAGTCCATCCGGCCGATTCTACAGGCGCTGAAAGAAAAATATAGCGGCTGCCGTATTCCTCCACGGTTTTTTCATAATCCGTCAGCAGCTCCTGTGCATTCACAGGAAAGTCATCCCCGGGGAAGGAATGGTACTGATAAATCAGGGAATTGTTTTTTCCGGCGATAACAAGACCATAGGCGTCCTGGCTGATGGAATTGGTGCAGGCGAAAAAATTCTTATAATCCGTTTCCAGATACAGATAATTATCAAATGGATAGGAGGGTATCTTGGGAAGCATACGTATGGATGCCAGGCTGGGGCTCTCCTTTGTGCCGGTTACTATCCAGCTGGGAGTATGGATATCCTTTATTTCCGGAAACCAGGGTTCTGTTTCCAGATCTGACAGACTGTTTACCAGATTTTTGTGGGGGAAAATCCCACAGGAGGAATAAAGCAGGATATCGGTAACCTCCGGAATCAGGCATTTATAAATGTATAGCTCCGGTTTTATGATATTGCTGTAGGCAGTATACATTTTGAAATAATCTTTCCCGTAATCCACATTGATTGCGCTTATAATATCGTCATTATTATAGATTACATTTGAAAGATTAATGGTGTCATTTATCTGGGCATCCAATTGGGAGATGCTTTGATTGAGCGCATTGCTCAGCATGGATTGTTCATGGGAAAACAGCTGCTTCCCCAGGGCGGCCTTCAATACTATCAGAAGAAGGAAAAGCGCCGAAAAGGAAGCGATGATATAGATGCAGATGAGCTTTGTCTTAAGCTTCATATCACGTATATATCGGAAAAACAGGTCTAAAGTTCTCATAATGATTTCCCTCCGGAAAACTGGTTGTGCTGCTGACGGTATTTTTCAGGGCTGATTCCGAAATGCTCCGTAAAGGAACGGATAAAGTAGGCACAGTTCTGGTAACCGACAGAGGCGCTGATGGCTGTGATTTTCTGCTGTGTGGTTTCCAGCTGGCGGCAGGCCTGATTGAGCCGGAAGGTCTTTATGTAGCGGTTCAGGTTCATTCCCGTTTCTTTCTTGAAAATCCGCGACAGATAATCAGGATGGAGATAAGAAATTTCTGCCAGTGCCTCCAGGCTTAAATTCTCCTGATAATGAGTGGAGATATATTCGCAGACAAACCGTACCTTTCCGTTTGCAGAGTCCAGGTTTTTAATTTCCTGTTTATTTTCAGAAGGTTCCGGGGGCGTATCGGAGAGAGACAGTTCCATGGCCTGTACCGTCGGCAGAAGCTGTTCCGGAGCAGGCATGGAAGAAGAAGTTCCGCGAAATGGCAGATGGTACATATTCTTAAGCCGTTCCACAAATTTATCTGCCCTTTTCTTTGCATTGCCGCATTCTTCATCCGCCGGGATTGAAAAATCCACAGCAAGCAGAAGAAATTGGGAATCAATGGGAATACATCGGGCGGGATAATTAAAAAACTGGCTGGCAAGCTGGCAGATTTCAGCCTTCAGGTTAAAGAGGGAGCTGAGGCTTCCGGACTCGGCTGTCAGTAACAGCAGTTCCCCTTTATCAGGCATCAGGCTGCGGATCTCCCTGGGCAGCATTCCGTCTTTTCCGCTCCGCAGGGCGCCGCGGAGCAGCTGCTGGGTAATTTGATCCCGGCTGTAGGCAAGCTGAAGGTGGTCAGCCTGCCTTTTTTGTTTCTCTTTTTCCAGTTTATCAGCAATTCTTAAAATAATCTGTGTAAATTCCTGTGGCTGAATCGGCTTGAGAAGATATTCCTCCACTCCGAGGGAAATAGCGGTTTTTGCATAGGAAAAATCCTGATACCCGCTGCTTATAATAATTTTTAAATAAGGATTGACAGCGAGCGCTTTTGCCGACAGGGCCAGCCCGTCCATAAAGGGCATGCGGATGTCCGTTATCAGAAGCTCCACGGGGGACTGCTGTATGTAATGAAGCGCTTCTTCGCCGTCTGAGGCAACGGCTGGCTCCAGGGGAAGGGCATATTTTTTAATCAGATATAAGATGACATCGAGTTCCGCAATGGAATCATCGGCGATTAGTGTGGGAATCATTTCTGGCCTCCTGCTGCATTGATTTAATGGGGTTTTTGACAGGACCGGGCGGATATTGCATCCAGTCACTGGCATATATAAAAAATACACTACGAATAAGTGTATCATAAAAGAAAGTGATACACAATTCAACATTTGTACGGCTGTAAAATGCCGGTGCTTGGGTGAAGTGTACAAGAAATTAAAATGAATGTCGGATTTTTATTATATACGCATCATGAAAATAAAAATATAATATTAATATAAATTAACTGGTGTGCACAAGTTAATAAAATTGAGATAGAAAAGGAGTATTACAGGTTATGAGAAGAAAGTTTTCAAAGGGATTATCCATCGTACTTGCACTTACCATGGCAGGTTCCCTGATGGCATGTGCAGGAGCGGATGACAACACAGCATCTTCTGCAGCAACGCAGCAGGCAGAATCAAAGGGGGAAGGTACAGAGGCGGCTGCCGCATCGGAAGAAGCGGATCCTTATGGCCCGGTGGCGGAGAAAATTACGCTTCATGTGGGAAGAAGTGAAGATACCGGAGCTACTTATCTGGATGGACAAGATTCCTCCAATAACTATCTTGTAAATCATATCAGTGAAAAGCTGGGTATAACGTTTGAGTATGATTTTTCCGTTCCCAGCGATACCTATGAAACAAAGGTCAGCATGGCGATTACCTCCGGTGAAATTCCGGATGTTATGGTGGTGAACGAATCACAGCTTCGCCAGCTTGTGGCCGCAGGCGCCATAGAGGATATGTCGGATGCTTATAACAAATATGCTTCCGATAACCTGAAGGCAGCTTATGATACCACAAAAGGAATCAGCTTTGCCAGTGCTACCTTTGACGGGAAATTAATGGGCATGCCCAGCATCAGCCCTGGGGCGGACGGAATTCCGATGCTTTTCGTGCGCGGCGACTGGATGGAGGAATTAAATCTGGAGGAGCCTAAAACAGTAGAAGACATTGTTAACATTGTGGAAAAATTTAAGGCTGAAAAGGGTACGACCAACGGTCTGATAGTGTCCTCCAAGATTGTAAGCAAGGGAGGCAGCAATACATATGGAATAGACGCTCTGTTCGCCCGCTACAATTCCTACCCGAAGCATTTCATTACGGGTGCGGACGGCAAGATCGTTTATGGATCCAATACCGCTGAAACTAAAACTGCTCTGGAAGAAATCAGAAAGCTGGTGGAGTCAGGTGTGATTGATTCTTCCTTTGTAGTAAGAGACAGCAGTACCTGTGAAGAATTGATTACCAGCGGACAGTCCGGAATTTTCTTTGGCGCATGGTGGAATATGAACTGGCCGTTGAATGGTATGCTTTCTGACGATCCTTCCATCTTCTGGAATTGCTATCTTGCACCTCTTGCAGATGATGGAAAATATAATACTGCAATGATTTCTCCTTCCGCAAACTATCTTGTTGTAAAAGCAGGTTCTTCCGAAGCTGTAAAGGAAGCGGCGATCAAAACAATGAATTATCAGTTTGATATCGACCAGGATCAGGGTGTGAGCCTGAAAGCAGATCCTACAGATCCTTACAGCTGGACAACAATGCCTTTTTCCATTCTTCTCTCCAGATATGATGATAAAGAAGGTAAGGCTCTGGCAGCATTGGAAGTAATAAACGGTAAAAAAGATGTTTCTGAGTTATCCGGTGAAGCTTTGCAGTGGTATGAATCTTATCAGGCGGCAACGAAAGATGTAAAATCAGCATCGGAAGCCAATAATCTGTTTGGATGGTCTTATGTCCGTTCGGCAGGCCTTCTGGGACAGGAAGTGGGCAATATGAACCAGATTTTTGACGCTTCTTATTCGAGAACGGAGACAATGGACAGTAAATGGGCAACTCTGGAAAAATTAGAAGATGAGACCTTTTTAAAGATATTAAATGGAGAGGCATCCATTGATTCCTTTGATGAATATGTTGAACAGTGGAACGCCCTGGGCGGCAGTGACATTCTTGCAGAACTGGAAGCTTTGAAACAGTAAAAAGAATCAATCTGTTGAGATACCTGTTATGGAAGGGAGAATCCTTGTGATTCCCCCTTCTTGCAAGGTAGCGTTTTTTGCGGCAAAAGTAGAAATTTCTCTGTGGAAAATAAAACAGGAGTGTATGATCACATGAAGAAAGTTGAAAAGAAAAGGAAAATAACCTTAAAAAATACATGGCCGCTTCATCTGATGCTTCTTCCCGGGGTATTGGTGTTGTTTACCTACACGATACTTCCTTTTTTCGGAAATATTATGGCCTTTGAAAATTTTCAGCCGGTACTTGGTTTTTTTAAATCAAAATGGGTCGGCTTGGATAATTTCAGATATATGTTTATGCTTCCGGACACCTTTAAGATATTCAGAAATACCCTTGTCATTGCTGTGGGGAAAATTGTTTTCAATCTGGTTATGTCCGTCTTTTTTGCAGTTCTGCTGTATGAAATGTCAGGAAAAAGATTTAAAAAGACGGTTCAGACCATCTGCTTCCTGCCACATTTTCTTTCCTGGGTTATTCTTGCCATGATTTTCAGGGATATTCTTGACGGAAGCGGAATCATTAACATGGCGCTGATGAAGCTGGGAATTATTGATGAAGCAATCGTTTTTCTGGGAAACAACAAACTGTTTCAGGGGATTATTGTAGGAACGGATGTATGGAAGGAATTCGGTTACGGAGCCATTATTTTTATTGCTGCGCTGGCAGGAATTAATCAGGAGCTGTATGAAGCGGCTTCCATCGACGGGGCCAGCCGGCTGCAGAAAATATGGAATATTACGCTGCCCGGTATTAAAGTAACAGTGGTCCTTGTGGCTACGCTAAATATTGCCAATGTGCTGAATGCCGGCTTTGATCAGATATATAACCTGTATTCTCCTATTGTCTATGATACGGGAGACATTATAGATACCTATGTTTACCGGATGAGCTTCGAGAGCGCACAGTATTCGCTGGCAACGGCAATCGGGCTGATGAAGTCGGTAGTCAGTTTCCTGCTGATTGTAACTTCCAATTATCTGGCGCGCAAGTTTGCGAATTACCGCATTTTTTAGGAGGATAGAGTATGCTGAAATATAAAACGCTGGAAAACAGAATATTTGATTTTGTGGTAACTCTGATTCTCATTATCCTTGGACTGCTGTGTTTTCTGCCTCTGCTTCATGTGCTGGCCTTGTCATTGAGCAGCAAAAATGCGGCCGTGGCAGGAAGGGTAAGCTTCTGGCCGGTGGAATTCACTCTGGCTTCTTATGAATATCTGCTGAATGATTCCCGATTTTTTCAGGCCTTCTGGATTTCCGTGAAAAGGGTTATTCTAGGCGGCGGCCTGAACCTGATCTGCACCGTGTTGATGGCTTATCCGCTGTCTTTGGAAAAGGATGAGTTCCCTTCCAGAGACCGCTACATGTGGTTCACCATTTTCTGTATGCTTTTTGGGGCGAGCCTGGTTCCCTGGTATTTTGTGATTAAAGGCACCGGACTGCTGAACAGTATCTGGGCGCTGGTAATTCCCTCCGCAGTGCCGGTTTATAATGTTATCCTGCTGATGAATTTTTTCAGGAACCAGCCGAAGGCCATCAAAGAATCTGCGAAAATCGATGGAATTAACCAGATACAGATGATGTCTTTAATCTGCGTCCCGCTGGCCAAGCCCGCTATCGCAACGGTTACTCTGTTCAGCATTGTGGGGCACTGGAACAATTTCTTTGACGGCATGCTGCTTATCAATACGCCGTCTAAGGTTCCGTTGCAGACATATATACAGTCCCTGGTAATTAATATGTCCGACACCTCAAAGCTGTCAACGGAGCAGCTCATAAATATGATGTCGCAAAGAACCTTCAATTCTGCTAAAATAGTGATAGCGACGGTGCCCATATTAATTATATATCCTTTTATGCAGAAGTATTTTGTGACGGGTATTACGTTGGGTTCCGTGAAAGAATGAGCATAAGGAGAATACGGCAGTGGAAAAAGATTTACTTAAGGCGGATTTTACAAATCCTGTACTAAAGGGCGAATATGCGGATCCGGATTTGGTGTGTTTTGATGGCGTATGGTATCTGTATCCCACAACGGACGGATTTGAAAACTGGTCGGGGACACAGTTTTATGTGTTTTCATCTGAGGATGGAATAAGCTTTCATAACGAGGGATTGATTCTTGACGTGGCATCAGAACAGGTGCCATGGGCATCAGGCAGTGCCTGGGCGCCCTGTATTGCGCGAAAGAACGGAAAATATTATTTTTATTACTGTGCCAAGGATAAAAGCGGCAGTTCCTGCATCGGTGTAGCAGTTGCCGAACATCCTGCCGGGCCTTTTCAGGCACAGCATCAGCCGCTTCTGACAATGGAAATGATGAAAAAGTACGGAATTTCCATGGGGCAGACGATTGATCCATCCATTTATCAGGAGGACGGGGATACCTGGCTTTTGTTTGGGAACGGAAATCCGGCTATTGTGAAGCTGCAGGATAACATGACATCGATTTGTGTTGAGACACTGAGGAATCTGGAAGGCGCGTTTGATTTCAGAGAAGCCATTACTGTTCTGAAACGACAGGGTATTTATCATTTCACCTGGTCCTGCGACGATACGGGAAGTGAGAATTATCATGTAAACTATGGAACCTCCGAATCTCTTACGGGCCCGATAACTTACCGTTATGCAATTTTGGAAAAGGATCCGGAAAGAGACATACTGGGAACCGGACACCATAGCATTTCCGCCGTGCCCGGAGAGGACACTTATCGAATTGCCTATCATCGTTTTGCTACGCCGTTGGCTAAGTACGATAAGGGGAAAGGGTTTCACAGGGAAACCTGTATCGCTGATTTACGGTTTGGAGCTGACGGATTGATGGAGAAGGTGGAAATGAAAAATTAGTGCGGCCGGTATGCTGCGAAACAAAAACAAATAATATGTAATTTCACACAAGCCCCGGCCTGTTTTCAGGCCGGGGCTTGTGTCATTGAAATGCGGCGGGCTTGTGCCCACTCTGCCCTCCGGCGGACAATTCGCTTGATTTTTACAGGCATGTCTAGTATATTTATATAGGATACTCAAATTCCGCAGGTGGGCTTTGCGGTTTGCCTTTTATACGGCTGCAGCGCCGTAGCAGCAGGAACGGACAGAGCCTGGCTGCGAGGTTTGAGCGGATTACGCAGTGCGGCATGGGAGAAAAATAAATTTATATTCCCATTCAGTGTGTGCTTTGATGCACAGGGAGAGTGGGGATGAAAGCTCCCATACTCAGAATCAGCGGCGACAGGGAGGAAGCAAGATGGCAGATTATGTAAAGGTGGCAGTGGATGCCATGGGCGGTGACAATGCGCCTGCAGAAATAGTCAAGGGCGCGGTGGAAGCGATCCAGGCGGAAAAGAAGATAAAAGTGTTCCTGGTGGGGAAAGAGGAACAGGTAAAGGCGGAGCTTGCCAAATATACCTATCCCCAGGAGCAGGTGGAGGTCGTGAATGCGACGGAGGTAATTGCCATGGCGGAGCCTCCTGTGGCGGCCATCCGCAGCAAGAAGGATTCCTCGATTGTAAAGGGTCTCTATATGGTAAGGGAAGGAAAATGCGATGCCTTTGTGTCCGCGGGAAGTACGGGAGCCGTACTGGCAGGCGGACAGGTTATCGTGGGACGCAGCAAGGGTGTGGAACGCCCGCCGCTGGCGCCGCTCATTCCTACGGAAAAGGGAGCCTCCCTTCTCATTGACTGCGGGGCCAATGTGGATGCCAGGCCTTCCCAGCTGGTGCAGTTTGCAAAAATGGGTTCCATTTATATGGAAAATGTCATGGGAATTAAGAAGCCCAGGGTGGGCATCGTCAATATCGGCGCGGAAGAGGAAAAGGGAAACGCGCTGGTAAAGGAAACCTTCCCGCTGCTGAAGGAATGCAGCGATATCAATTTTATCGGCAGCATAGAAGCGAGGGATATCCCGGCAGGTGCGGCTGACGTGGTAGTCTGCGAGGCATTTGTGGGAAACGTGGTCCTGAAGCTGTATGAAGGCGTGGGGGCTACATTAATCAGTAAAGTCAAGTCCGGCATGATGGTGAATCTGCGAAGCAAGATAGGGGCGCTGCTTGTAAAGCCCGCGCTGAAGCAGACGCTGAAGGCCTTTGACCTGGAGCAGTACGGCGGGGCGCCGCTGCTTGGCCTGAAGGGATTGGTGGTTAAGACACACGGAAGCTCCAAAGCCGTGGAAATCAAAAACACAATTCTGCAGTGCTTAACCTTTAAGGAACAGGATATTAACGGGAAGATCCAGAAAGTGATTTCCGGAGCGGCTGAGTAAGTAAGAAAGGACGAAAGATATGGAACTTGACAAGCTGAGAACTATCATAGCGGAAGTGTTATGCGTGGATCCCAAGGAAATTACAGAAGAGACCACCTTTGTTGACGATCTGTGTGCGGATTCTCTGGATGTGTTCCAGATCGTGATGGGCATTGAGGAAGAATTCGGTATCGAAATCGCACCGGCCGATGCGGAAAAAATCAGCACGGTAGGCGAAGCGGTCGAGCTGATCAGAAATACAAGATAGAGGACGGCAGAGGGAAAACGACTCCCGTCAGGGCATGGAAACAGTTGCCGATGAATCTAATAATCGTATAAGAAAAGCCCGTGGCAGGGAAACCTGGAGGGCTTTTTGATATGCAGAAAGGACCGGATAAGTGTGAAATATACATTGGAAGAGCTTGAAAAAAGGATCGGGTACACCTTCCGTGACAAAAAGCTGCTGAGGCAGGCTTTGACCCACAGTTCCTTTGCCAATGAGCAGAAGATAAACAAACTGGAAGATTATGAACGGCTGGAATTTTTGGGGGATGCGGTGCTGGAGCTGGTATCCAGTGATTTCCTGTTCCATGAGAACCCCCAGATGCCTGAAGGCAAGCTGACGAAGCTGCGTTCTTCCATGGTCTGTGAACCGGCGCTGGCGTACTGTGCCCGTGATTTGGAGCTGGGGCAGTATATGCTGCTGGGCAAGGGAGAAGAAGCTACCGGAGGCAGAGGACGGGATTCCATTACCTCGGACGTTATGGAAGCGGTAATCGGAGCCATGTATCTGGACGGAGGTTTTCAGGCGGCGCATGATTTTATTCACCGGTTTGTGCTTTCTGATCTGGAGAATAAAATCCTTTTTTATGACAGTAAGACCGTGCTTCAGGAGATGATACAGACTATGCCGGAGGCCGTATTTGAATATGTGCTTACCGGGGAGGAAGGGCCGGATCATGACAAGGAATTTCTGGTAGACGCCGTGCTTGACGGAAAGCTTATCGGGAAGGGAAAGGGCCGCACCAAGAAAGCGGCGGAACAGCAGGCGGCCTATGAAGCGATCCTGGCGCTTCGGAAGAATAAGGAATAAGGATTAAACTAATGTACTTAAAAAGTATTGAGATACACGGATTCAAATCCTTTGCCAACAAAATAACCTTTCAGTTCCACAATGGAATCACCGGAATCGTAGGACCCAATGGAAGCGGGAAAAGCAATGTGGCCGATGCCGTCCGCTGGGTGCTGGGCGAGCAGCGGGTGAAGCAGCTGCGCGGCGCTTCCATGCAGGACGTCATTTTTTCCGGCACGGAGCAAAGAAAGCCCATGGGCTACGCCTATGTGGCCATCACCCTGGACAACAGGGATCACCAGCTGGCAATTGATTATGATGAGGTGACGGTGGCCAGGCGCATTTACCGTTCGGGGGAAAGCGAATATCTGATGAACGGTTCGCCGGTCAGGCTGAAGGATGTGAATGAGCTTTTTTACGATACGGGTATCGGCAAGGAAGGCTACTCCATCATCGGCCAGGGCCAGATTGACAAAATCCTGAGCGGAAAGCCGGAGGAAAGAAGAGAACTTTTTGACGAAGCTGCAGGAATCGTTAAGTTCAAGCGCAGGAAAGCCGCCGCCCAGAAGAAGCTGGAGGATGAAAAACAGAATCTGCTGCGCGTCAGCGATATTCTTTCAGAGCTGGAAAAGCAGGTGGAGCCGCTGGAAAAGCAGGCGGAAAAAGCAAAGGTCTACCTGAAGAAAAAAGAAGATTTGAAGAATCTGGATGTCAATGTGTTTCTCCTGGAAAATGACCGTCTGCGTGGGCAGCTGGCCGGAGTTGGTGAAAAATACGAAATAGCCTCCCGGGATCTGCAGGAAACCACGGAGAAATATGAACATATCAAAGAGGAATACGATCAAATCCAGACGGAAATCGAAGAACTGGATAAGCGCATTGAACAGGCCCGTTCCCAGCTGAACGACACCGGCATGCTGAGGGGAAAGCTGGAAGGGGAAATCAACGTCCTGAAAGAGCAGATCAATTCCGCCAGAGGAAATGAAAAGCATCTGCAAAACCGTAAGGAAACCCTGCAGCGTGAAATTGATGCAAAGAGCGGGGACAAAGCGGCAATCCTTACAGAAAAGGGCAAGATAGACGCCCATTTGAAGGAGGTAGAGCTTGCAAGGCAGGAGGCTAAGGCCAGGCTGTCCGAAGTACAGGCCAGGATTGATGAGCTGAATACGGAAATAGAAAACGGTAAAAATACGATTATTACCGAGCTGAATGAACGCGCTACCATCAAATCCCGTATGGGACGTTTTGATACCATGCTGGAGCAGATCCAGATCCGCAGGGCAGAGCTGAATTCCCGGCTGCTGCGGGCAAAATCGGATGAAGCCTGGCAGGAGGAAAACATTAAAAGGCTGGAGGAGGAATTCCTTCAGATTAATGAAAATATATCGGCCCTCAACGATAAGCAGACATTGCTGGAGGAAGAGCTGAACCAGATACGGGATGAGCTGTCGGGGAAGGATCAGAAGCTGCGGGATACCCAGGTGCTTTACCATCAGGATAAATCCCGGCTGGACGCCCTGTCGAATCTCACGGAGCGTTATGAAGGCTATGGTGGCAGCGTAAAGCGTGTCATGGAGCAGAAGGAAAACAGCCCGGGGATTATAGGCGTTGTTGCCGATCTGATCAAGGTGGACAAAAAATATGAGGTGGCCATTGAAACGGCCCTGGGCGGTAGCATCCAGAACATTGTGACGGAAAATGAAGAAACCGCCAAGGAAATGATCGCCTTTCTGAAACAGAACAAAGCCGGCCGCGCCACGTTCCTGCCCCTGACCAGCATCAGTAACAGGCAGGAATTCCAGAGAAAAGAGGTATTGCAGGAAGCCGGTGTCCTGGGTCTTGCGGACTCCCTGGTGACGACGCAGGAGCGCTACCGCGATGTTGCGGCCTCCCTTCTGGGAAGAATCGTTGTGGTTGACAACGTGGACAATGCGGTCAGGATTGCAAGAAAATACAAATACAGCCTGCGGATGGTGACGCTGGAGGGCGAGCTTTTTAATCCCGGCGGTTCCATCAGCGGCGGTGCCTATAAGAACAGCAGCAATCTGCTGGGACGCCGCAGGGAAATGGAGGAGCTTGGGAAAAAGGTCAGGGAAACCCTGATGGCTATTGACAGGCTGCTGGATTCCATTGAACAGACAAAAAAGCGGAGAAACCAGCTGCGCATGGATCTGGAACAGGTAAAGGCCTCCCTTCAGGAGGAATTTATCCATCAGAATACGGCGCGGATGAATGTGGCGGCCGCCAGAGAGAAAAAAGAACAGACGGAACAGGGATATGGAGATCTGCAGACCGAGCAGAAGGAAATCGCCGCCCAGATAGAAGAGATAAAAAACGGAAAAGATGAAATCCTCAGACAGCTGGAAGCCTCCGAAATGCTGGAAAAGGATGTGGATGCCAGAATCGGCGAGGCGCAGAAGCTGCTGGAGGGGCAAAGGGGCGAGGAAAGCCTTCACAGCTCCCGTGTGGCCGAATGGGATCTGGAAGTGGAAAAAATCAGGCAGAAGCAGGGCTTTGAACAGACCAACCTGGATCGTATTGAAGGCGAAATCAGCCGGTTTGCCGCTGAGCTGGAAGAAATCCTGGAGGGAATGGAAACAAACCTTGTGAATATCACCCGGAGGGAAGAGGATATCCGCCGGCTGCAGCAGACCATAGCGGATTCCCTGAGCACCCAGACCGACGGCGAAGAGAAGCTGAAGGCCGACATGGAAAGAAAAGAAGCCTTAAGCGGACGGCAGAAAAACTTTTTTGCGGACAGGGAAAGCCTGTCGGACAGGCTGTCAGGGCTGGATAAGGAAGTATACCGGCTGAACGCCCAGCGTGAAAAGCTGGAGGAGGCTGTGGAAGCCCAGATCAACTACATGTGGGATGAGTATGAAATTACCTTGAGCAGCGCTGCAGCGCTTAAAAAGGAAGGCCTGCAGGATCTGGCAGGCATGAAAAAGGAAATCGCTTCCCTGAAGGAGCAGATAAGAAAGCTGGGGGATGTAAACGTAAACGCCATCGAGGATTATAAAAACCTGATGGAACGTTATAACTTCCTGAAAACCCAGCATGATGATCTGGTGCAGGCGGAGGAAGCCCTGAAAAAGATTATCCTGGAGCTGGATGAAGCGATGCGCAGGCAGTTTAAGGAAAAATTCGCCCAGATCGGCCAGGAGTTCGACAAAGTGTTCAAAGAGCTTTTCGGCGGCGGAAAGGGAACCCTGGAGCTGATGGAGGATGAGGATATTCTGGAAGCGGGAATCCGAATCATCGCCCAGCCGCCGGGAAAGAAGCTGCAGAATATGATGCAGCTTTCCGGCGGTGAAAAAGCACTGACTGCGATTTCCCTCCTGTTTGCTATTCAGAACCTGAAGCCTTCGCCGTTCTGCCTGCTGGATGAAATCGAGGCGGCGCTGGACGACAGCAACGTAGGCCGGTTCGCCAATTATTTACATAAGCTGACGAAGTCCACGCAGTTTATTGTTATTACACACCGAAGAGGAACCATGGAAAAGGCCGACAGGCTCTATGGTATCACCATGCAGGAAAAGGGTGTTTCCACGCTGGTAAGCGTAAGCCTGATAGACAGGGATTTGGAAAACTAATCGTAACAGCAGGATGGTTTGAGATGCTGCGGCTAATCAGTAGGAGGTAGCTATGAGCGAAGAAAAGAAGGGCTTTTTTGCCCGGCTGAAAGAGGGCCTGAATAAAACAAGAAATAATATTGTGCATGGAATCGACTCCGTATTCAGCGGCTTTTCGGCGATTGACGATGAATTTTATGAAGAACTGGAAGAAATCCTGATTATGGGGGATATCGGCGTAAATGCCACCTCCAATATTCTGGATCGCCTGAAGCAGCAGGTGAAGGAACAGCATATCAAGGAGCCCTCCGCCTGCAAGCAGCTGCTCATCGACAGCATAAAGGAGCAGATGCAGGTAGGGGAAACCGCCTATGACTTTGAAAAGAAGCAGTCGGTGATTCTGGTAATCGGCGTAAACGGCGTGGGAAAGACTACCTCTGTGGGCAAGCTGGCGGGCATGCTCAAGGAAGAGGGCAGGAAGGTGCTGATTGCCGCAGCGGATACTTTCCGCGCCGCCGCAGGGGAACAGCTTGCGGGCTGGGCCAACCGGGCGGGCGTTGATATGATCGGCGGGGCGGAAGGCTCGGATCCCGCCAGCGTGGTCTTTGATGCGGTGAATGCAGCAAAGGCCAGGCATGTGGATGTGCTTCTGTGCGATACCGCCGGAAGGCTTCATAATAAAAAGAACCTGATGGAAGAGCTGAAGAAAATGAACCGGATCATAGACCGGGAATTTCCGGATGCCCATCGGGAAAACCTGGTGGTCCTGGATGGAACCACAGGGCAGAACGCCCTTGCACAGGCCAGGGAATTCGGCGAGGTAGCCGACCTGACCGGTATTATCCTTACAAAGATGGACGGTACGGCGAAAGGCGGGATTGCGGTGGCAATCCAGTCGGAGCTGAATGTGCCGGTGAAATATATCGGCGTGGGAGAGGATATGGAAGACCTGCAGAAATTCGATCCGGAGCAGTTTGTCAATGCTCTGTTTGATGTAAAGACGGAAGAAGAATAAAAAGGCAGGGCATGTCTGGAAGAAAACCAATGCCTCCGGACTGAATTGTACGCGCCAAAGTGCGCAGATGGGAGTAAACATGGAAGAAAACAAAATGCTCACCCTGGAGAAGTTTGAAGAGGCTTCCGAGGTGGTAAAAAAAGTAACACAGGAGACTAAGCTGGTATTCAGTGAATATTTCAGCAACCAGTCGGGAAACAAGGTCTATTTTAAGCCGGAGAACATGCAGCTGACCGGCGCGTACAAGCTTCGCGGCGCTTATTATAAAATAAGCACCCTGACGGAGGAGGAACGAAGCAAAGGACTGATTACAGCCTCCGCCGGCAATCATGCGCAGGGAGTGGCCTATGCGGCGAAGGCCTATGGCTGCAAGGCGGTGATTGTAATGCCGACCACGACCCCCTTGATGAAGGTAAACCGCACCAAGGGCTATGGCGCGGAGGTTGTTCTTTACGGAGACGTATATGATGAAGCCTGCGCAAAGGCCTACGAACTGGCGGAGGAATACGGATATACCTTTATCCATCCCTTTGATGATCCGGTAGTTGCCACCGGCCAGGGAACCATAATGATGGAAATTTTCAAGGAGTTGCCCCTGGTTGACTATATTCTCGTGCCCATCGGCGGCGGCGGACTTGCCACAGGCGTTTCCACGCTGGCAAAGCTTCTCAACCCCAAGATTCATGTGGTTGGCGTGGAACCTGCAGGGGCCAACTGTATGCAGGCGTCCCTGGAGCAGGGAAAAGTAGTGACGCTTGACAAGGTCAATACCATTGCCGACGGTACGGCCGTAAAAACGCCCGGAAGCATCATCTTCCCTTACATACAGCAGAATATTGATGAAATCATAACCGTGGGCGACGAGGAACTGGTGACAGCATTCCTTGATATGGTGGAAAACCACAAGATGGTTGTGGAAAATTCCGGACTGCTTACCGTTGCGGCGCTCAAGCACCTGAACGTGAAGAATAAAAAAGTGGTTTCCATTTTAAGCGGCGGCAACATGGATGTAATTACCATGTCCTCCGTGGTGCAGCACGGACTGATTTTCAGGGATCGTATTTTTACCGTTTCCGTTCTGCTTCCTGATAAGCCGGGCGAGCTTTCCCGCGTGGCGGCTGTGATTGCAGAGGAAAACGGAAATGTTATCAAGCTGGAGCATAACCAGTTTGTATCCATCAACCGCAGCGCGGCTGTGGAGCTGCGCATTACTCTGGAAGCCTTTGGGACGGATCATAAAAATCAGATTCTGGCCGCTTTGGAGAAAGAAGGTTATCAGCCGAAACTGGTCAGAACGAATATTTAAGCGCCATATTGCAGAAAATGGACAATGGCGGTTCATTTCCGAAGGAAGCAGGCCGGGGATAAATCCATCCGGTGACTGCTGCGGGAAATATATCGCAGTAAACCAGGTTTACTGCGCCTGCCGGCGGAGGTTTGGCTTCCGCCGGCTCTGGAGAGAATGTTGATATGAAAGATGTGTCGAAAGCAGCCGTAGGCTTTTAGATGCTGATTAAACCGCGTAAGTTAATTATGCGGTTTTTTTAATAGGGATTTACCGTGGCAGGCACGGCGTTTTAGAGTTGATGCCCGTTGCCTGCGGCGGGGTGCTGACTGTGGGATTATGGAAAGGGAGGTTTTTTATGACAGAAAAGTTTGTGGAAAAGAAATCGGTGAAAAGGCGGATTTATGATTACGTCATGATTACGGCGGCGGCCTGTATTTATGGCGTGAGCATCAGTCTGTTTCTGGATCCCAACAACCTGGCGCCCGGAGGCGTCACAGGTATTGCGGTGATCATAAACCGTCTGTCCGGACTTCCCACCGGTACCGGCATGCTGCTGATAAATATCCCGATACTGATAGCGGGATTGTGGAAGTTTGGCTTAAGGTTTATCATTTCCACCATTTACGCTACTTTGATGTGTGCCGTGTTTACCAATTTTTTTGCCCGGTTCGGGGCGCTCACCTCACAGCCGCTGCTGGCCGCCCTGGCAGGGGGGATTCTCATGGCCATCGGGCTGGGGATCGTTTTCAAAGCCGGAGCGACTACAGGAGGGACGGATATTATTGTTAAATTCCTTCGGCTTAAGTATAAACATCTTAAAACAGGAAGGCTGTTCTTCCTGACGGATATCCTGATTGTATCCGCCTCTCTCTTGGTATTTGGGGATTTTGATACCATTATGTATGCTATCCTGGCCGTTGTGGTGTGCAGCATTATGTTTGACGCGGTACTTTATGGCAGGGATGAGGCGAAGCTTATCTATATTATCAGTGACAGTTCGGAAAAAATCACCGCAAGGATTCTGGAGGAGCTGGATATCGGCGTAACCTATCTGGAAGGCAAGGGCGCCTACAGCAACAGTCCCAAAAAGGTGATTATGTGCGTTATGCGCAATACCATGTCCCCAAAAGCGGAGGAGATCGTGAAGGAGGAGGATCCTCTCGCTTTCATGATTGTTTCCAGCGCCACGGAGATTTACGGGGAAGGGTATAAGAATATTTTCAGCGAGAAAATTTAAAGGATGTTAAAGAAGAAAATGGATTATTGTTTACAGAGAGGGTATGAAAAAGCAGCAGCGGAACAGGAAGAATTGAAAATAAGGGTAGTCAGAAGCGGCCGCAGAACGGTCTGTCTGCAGATAGATGAGAAGCTCGATATTACGGTTCGCGCGCCATACAGGATGCCTGATTCGGAAATCCGCAGATTTGTGGAAGAAAAATCTTCCTGGATCACAAAACATATAAAGCAGATAAAGGAAAGACAGAGGAACGAAGCACTGCAGCCTGAGGAACGCCTCACAACAGAAGAAATCAGAAAGCTTGCCGGGGAGGCGCTTAAGTATATTCCGCAGAGAACCGCTTATTATGCGCCTTTGGTAAAAGTAAGCTATGGAAGGATAACGATACGCAACCAGAAGTCCCGTTGGGGAAGCTGCAGCAGCAAGGGAAACCTGAATTTTAACTGTCTTCTCATGCTTATGCCGCCGGAGGTGATTGATTACGTAGTGGTCCACGAGCTTTGCCACCGCCTGGAAATGAACCATTCGGAACGGTTCTGGAAGGAAGTGGAAAGAGTGCTGCCGGATTATAAGCTTCGGAAAAAATGGCTTCGTGAGAACGGGGACAGGATAATGAGGCGGATGGCGCTGCCTGACTGACAGCTGGCGGGATTGGTACTGCAGAAAAATGCAGATATTCAGGAAAAATAAGATGTTAAGGAAAAAAAGAAGGTGTCAAGAAAAAATACTTGACACCTTCTTCCTTTTATAGTAAGATTACAACTGCGGTTATCCGGGCGCAGTAGCTGATGAGAACCTTCACAGCTTCCGGAGAGAGCCGGGCAGCAGATAACAGGCACAGGGTGATAAGGCAATGGAAAAGATAGTGGAACAGGGTCTGTTATATGATTTTTACGGCGAGCTGCTCAATGAGCACCAGCGCCGGATATATGAAGATGCGGTAATGAATGACATGTCCTTAAGCGAGATTGCCCAGGAAGCGGGAATCAGCAGACAGGGTGTTCACGATTTGATAAAGAGGTGCGACAAGACGCTGGAGGATTACGAAAGCAGGCTGCACCTGATGGAAAAGTTCAGGATTATCACAGAAAAGCTGGAAGAGATCAAACAGCTGACGCCGGATGAAAAGATCAGGAAGCTGGCGGATGAGATTCTGGCAGAAATGTAATTTATTCTGTGACTGTGATGTAACCAGACAGTTACACATCAGCAAAGGAAACAGTGTTTATGGCATTTGAAAGCTTAACAGATAAACTCCAGAATGTATTCAAGAACCTGAGAGGAAAAGGCCGTCTGACGGAAGAGGATGTGAAAACAGCCTTGAAGGAGGTCAAGATGGCGCTGCTGGAAGCGGACGTTAATTTCCGCGTGGTAAAGCAGTTTGTGAAATCCGTGGAGGCACGCGCCATCGGCGCCGATGTTATGAACGGCCTGAACCCAGGTCAGATGGTCATCAAAATCGTAAATGAGGAAATGACCGCCCTGATGGGTTCGGAAACTACGGAAATCGCCATGCAGCCCGGCAAGTCAACCACCGTCATCATGATGTGCGGCCTTCAGGGCGCCGGCAAGACGACGACCGCGGCAAAGCTGGCCGGTAAATTCAAGCTGAAGGGAAAGAAACCGCTGCTGGTTGCCTGTGATATTTACAGGCCGGCCGCGATTGAACAGCTGGAAATCAACGCTAAGAAGCAGAATGTGGATGCTTTTTCCATGGGAACCAAAAACAAGCCCCTGGACATTGCAAAGGCTGGCATGGAGCATGCACAGAAAAATGGAAATAATGTAGTCATCATCGATACGGCGGGCCGTCTTCACATTGATGAAGAGATGATGCAGGAGCTTCAGGAGATCAAAGAAAACATCACCGTGCACCAGACGCTTCTGGTGGTGGATGCCATGACTGGACAGGATGCCGTGAACGTGGCGAAGGAGTTTGACGAGAAGGTAGGCGTGGACGGCGTAATCCTTTCCAAAATGGATGGCGATACCCGTGGCGGTGCGGCGCTTTCCATCAAGGCGGTGACCGGAAAGCCCATCCTTTATGTAGGTATGGGTGAGAAGCTTTCCGATTTGGAGCAGTTTTATCCGGACAGAATGGCCGGCCGGATCCTTGGCATGGGCGATGTCCTTTCCTTAATAGATAAGGCCCAGGCCAACATGAATATCGACGCTGATAAGGAAAAAGAAATGGCGTCGCGCATGAAGAAGGGTAAATTCGATTTTGAGGATTACCTGGAAAGCATGAAGCAGATGCGCAACATGGGCGGCCTGTCCAGCATTCTCAGCATGATGCCCGGCATCGGCGGCAAGAGTGCGGAGATCGAATCCATGGTGGATGAAAAGCAGCTGGCCCATATGGAGGCCATTGTCCTTTCCATGACACCGGCCGAACGCCGGAACCCCAAGCTCTTAAATCCCAGCAGAAAGCACAGGATTGCAAGAGGCGCGGGCGTGGATATCAGTATTGTAAACCGCTTCATCAAGCAGTTTGAGCAGAGCCAGAAAATGATGAAGCAGCTTCCCGGCATGATGGGAGGCTTCGGAGGCAAAAAGGGTAAGTTTAAACTTCCTTTTTAATAAATTAAAGCAAACAAAGCAAAAGATTCTTGGAGGTAAGAAAAAATGGCAGTAAAAATCAGATTAAGAAGAATGGGACAGAAGAAGGCTCCTTTTTACAGAATTATCGTGGCAGATTCCAGATCTCCCAGAGACGGAAGATTCATCGAGGAAATCGGAATCTATGATCCTAACAAAAATCCCAGTGAGTTCAAGGTAAATGAAGAACTGGCAAAGAAATGGCTGAACAATGGTGCACAGCCCACTGAAGTAGTAAGCAAAATCTTCAAAGCAGCAGGAATTGAGAAATAAGACCTCTTGGCAAAGAAGAGGGTATCGGCGCCATTTACCGGTACCCGGGTTGACGCCTGCGGCGGAATGGAGGAAAAGTAATGAAAGAACTGGTTGAAGTGATTGCAAAAGCACTTGTTGACAACCCGGAGGAAGTAGTCGTTACGGAAAAGGAAAGCGGTAAAATAACGACGATTGAGCTTCACGTTGCACCGTCCGACATGGGCAAGGTAATCGGCAAGCAGGGCCGTATCGCCAAAGCAATCCGTGCGGTTGTGAAAGCGGCAGCACTGGGAGATAAAAAACATGTGGATGTAGAAATCATCTGAAACGAAAAGGCTGCTCCCTTTACGGAAGCAGCTTTTTGCTGAGCAAAACCTGGTTTGCGCAGGAACGGTTATTGTGCCGGAGGCGTAAATCCTGTTCGTTTGGAGGAAAAGAATGGAACAGAAACTGCAGGTAGGAATCATTACGGCAACTCATGGCCTGAAGGGCGAGGTAAAGGTTTACCCTACGACGGATGACCCGGGACGGTTCCGGAGGCTGAAGAAAGTGATTCTGGATAACGGTAAAGTGTCCGTGGATCTGGAAATCGAAAGTGTTAAATATTTCAAACAGTTTGTAATACTGAAATTCAAAGGGCTGGACGATATTGAACAGGTGGAAAAATACCGGAAGGCCAGCCTGTATGTGACCAGGGACAATGCGGTCCGGCTGAAAAAGGACGAGTTTTTTATTGCAGACCTTATCGATATGAAGGTGGTAAACGAGGATGGTTCCCCTTTGGGAACGCTTCGGGATGTTATAACCACAGGGGCGAATGATGTTTATGAGGTGGCACTGGATGAGGGAGGCACTGTTCTGATTCCGGCCATTAAGGAATGCATTCTGGATGTGGATGTGGAAAATGCCGTAATGAGGGTCCATCTTCTGGAAGGGCTTCTGGATTTACAGTAAAACAGGCTGCATGCAGGCGGCGGATGGGAGCAGGTATGAATTTCCATATACTCACGCTTTTCCCGGAGATGGTTACAGGCGGGCTGAATACCAGCATTCTGGGGCGTGCCGCACAGAACGGGCATATTGGCCTGGAAGCGGTAAATATCCGGGATTTCACCAAAAATAAGCATAAAAAAGTGGACGATTATCCCTATGGAGGAGGGGCCGGCATGCTGATGCAGGCCCAGCCCGTTTTTGATGCATTTAAATCGGTGGAAGAAAAAATAATTTCCCGTGGCGGAAAGTCCCCCCGTGTGATTTACGTTACACCCCAGGGAAAGGTATTTAACCAGCAGATGGCGCAGGAACTGGCGCAGGAGCAGGATCTTGTCTTCCTTTGCGGCCATTATGAAGGGATTGATGAACGGGTGCTGCAGGCTGTTGTGACGGATTATGTGTCCATCGGCGACTATGTGCTGACAGGAGGAGAGCTGCCGGCCATGGTCATGATTGACGCCGTTTCCCGTCTGGTCCCGGGTGTGCTTAAGAATGAAGAATCAGCGGAATTTGAATCCTTCCATGATAATCTTCTGGAATATCCCCAGTATACCAGACCGGAGGTCTGGCAGGGCGCAGAGGTCCCTGAGGTGCTTCTTTGCGGGGACCATGCAAAAGTGGACCGTTGGCGGCTGGAGCAGTCGGAAGCGCGGACAAGGGAGCGCAGGCCTGATTTGTATGAGCTTTATGCAAGAAAAGGCCGGGCTCTCGGCTATCTGCAGAAAAGGAAGCTCTCCCATATGGATATGCTTGAGGTTATCCGCAGAGGACAGGGCGAGCTGCTTTACGGCGCAGAGGACGGCGTCCTTGTCAGGGATATTCCCAGCGGTGCCTATATGCTGTCCGCAGCGGATGAGGATATGGGGGAAA
This sequence comes from Eisenbergiella massiliensis, assembly GCF_003435485.1. Lineage (NCBI taxonomy): Bacteria > Bacillati > Bacillota > Clostridia > Lachnospirales > Lachnospiraceae > Eisenbergiella > Eisenbergiella massiliensis. The sequence goes on along the minus strand of NZ_QVLV01000014.1, from coordinate 65,753 downwards.
GGCTGATTTCCCTGATCCCGCGCGGCCTGAAAAACGGCCTGTATGTGGCGCATCAGGATTTCCTTAAGGACAGCCTTTGCAGAAGATTTGGCTGCAGCGTGATCAATTCCTGCGTACAGGCGGTTTATACCAGGAAAACGCCATGGGAAGAAGCTGCGGCGTATGATATCAGGCCGTTGGATCTTTCCTGGCTGGAAAGCGTTTACGGACAGTACCATACGGTTCATGACAGGGCTTATCTGGAGGAGAGGATCAGCGCCGGAATGATGTATGGGGTCTTTCTTGAAGGAAAGCTGGCCGGATTTGCCGGAATTCATGCGGAAGGAAGCATGGGAATGTTAGAGGTAGCGGAAGAATTCCGCAGGCGGGGAATCGGCGAGGCGCTGGAAAAACATCTGATAAACAGGATGCTGGAGCGCGGCTGGGTCCCCTTCTGCCAGGTATTTACCGACAACGAGGCGTCCGTGCGTCTCCAGGAAAAGCTGAAGCTGCGCATCGGCAGGGAAAAGGTCTACTGGATATCATAATTTTTACTTGCGTTTACAGGAATGATATGGTATATTATAAACGTTGCGATAATGAGATGGTCCTCTGTTACAGGTAAATGTATTAAGAACATCCAGGAAATCAGGAGGAAGAGCAATGAACGACATTATTAAGGCAATTGAAGAGGAACAGCTGAAGCAGGAGGTTCCGGAATTTTCCGTTGGTGATACCGTAAGAGTTTATGGTAAAATCAAAGAAGGTAACCGTGAAAGAGTCCAGGTATTTGAAGGTGTTGTCCTGAAAAAGCAGGGCGGCAGCAACAGAGCTACCTTTACCGTAAGAAAGAGCTCCAACGGCATCGGCGTTGAGAAGACATGGCCGCTGCACTCTCCCAATGTAGAGAAGGTTGAGCTGGTAAGAAAAGGTAAAGTAAGAAGAGCCAAACTGAACTACCTGAGAGACAGGGTAGGCAAGAAGGCCAAAGTTAAAGAACTGGTAAAATAATCGGATACGGTATGAGGGGCAGCCGCTGTGGTGGCTGTCTCTTTTTATATTGTTGATGCAGCGGTTCTGCTTCCTGGACATTAACACCGTTTCCTTTGTGGCCAGCAGGCAAGACGGAGATGCTTGCAAGGTTCGCCCCTTTCGTGATAGAATGTAAGCGTCGTTTAGCAAATGATAGGAAAAAGCAGGCGTAACCGGGAAGGCATTATATAGCTGCCAACCGGAGTAAAAACGGCTTTTTACAGCATTCTATATAGGAAGAACAAATGAGAAGAACCAAAGGATTAAGCTTCTACAGAAGAAGGAAAAAAATAAGCACGACCATTGTCCACGAGATATTGAGCTATGTGGCAGGAATTTTAATTGCCGCTTTTCTTGCCTTTGTCATCGTTTATTTTGTGGGAATCAGAACCAGTGTGATCGGGGTATCCATGGAACCGGCGCTTTATAACGGGCAGGGAATCCTGATAAACAGGTTTGCTTACAAGCTTGCCAATCCCAGGGCCGGAGACGTGGTGGTTTTTCTTCCCAACGGCAATCAGAACACCCACTATTATGTAAAGCGCGTTGTGGCCGGGCCGGGTGAAACCGTACAGATCAGGGAGGGAATCCTCTATGTAAATGGAAAGGCGGTGGAGGATGACACCTATGACCTGATAGCGGACGCGGGAATTGCGGAGCATGAGATCAAGCTGGGAAATGATGAATATTTTGTTATGGGGGATAACTGCAACAGCAGTGAAGACAGCCGCTCCGGCAATATCGGCCCGGTTTCCAGAGATGATATCGTGGGAAAGGCCTGGTTTAAGATGGCGGGCGGAGGCAGCAATATGGGACTTGTGAAATAGGACGGACTGCCGGGCGGAAAAGCAGGATTTTTAAAAGAATCCGTAGCCGTGAAGGCATGATAACTTAAAAAAAATTCAGGAACGGATTTGGAGATGCCGCCACCTGGCTTCCAAATCGGAAAGGTATGGGAAAGTATATATGAATTATCAATGGTATCCCGGGCATATGACAAAAGCCAGGCGCGCCATGCAGGAAGATATTAAGCTGATAGACCTGATTATTGAGCTGGTGGATGCCAGAATACCGCAGAGCAGCCGCAATCCGGATATTGATGAGCTGGGACGGAACAAGGCCAGGCTGGTGCTTCTTAATAAATCGGATTTGGCGGATCCGGCATGTAACAGGGCCTGGACGGCCTGGTTTCAGGAAAAAGGGATCAAGGCCCTGGAAATCAACGCGCAGACCGGACAGGGGCTGAAGGCCATTCAGGGAGCCGTACAGGAGGTGTGTAAGGAGAAGATAGAGAGGGACAGAAGGCGGGGAATCCTGAACCGTCCGGTGAGAGCCATGGTAGCGGGAATCCCCAATGTGGGGAAATCCACCTTTATCAATTCCTTTGCCGGAAAGGCGTGTACCAAAACGGGCAACAAGCCCGGCGTAACCAAAGGAAAGCAGTGGATCAGGCTGAATAAGGGGCTGGAGCTTCTGGATACACCCGGAATTCTCTGGCCGAAGTTTGAAGACCAGAGCGTTGGCATGAAACTTGCATTTATAGGCTCCATGAACGATGAAATCATCATTATGGACGAACTGGCCATAGACTTGATTGCCTATCTTCAGGAATGGTATCCATCCCTTCTTCAGGAGAGGTATTCGCTTGCCGGAGGGGAAACTCCGGTCCAGGTGCTGGAAGCGGCGGCCGAAAAGCGCAAATGCTACAAAAAGGGCGGCGAGCCGGATTTAAGCAGGGCGGCCCAGCTTGTAACGGATGATTTCAGAAGCGGGAGACTGGGAAGAATTTCTCTGGAAAGACCCGGGACAGGGAATGTCTGAGAAGTGATTTTCAAATATTCCCGAGAATAAATGATTGGAGCACAATAAAATGAAAAATGTGGTAAAGGAAATTATCAGTACAATACTTTATATTCTGGCGGTTCTTCTTGGAACCTATCTGCTGATAACCTTTGTGGGACAGAGAACCTCGGTGAGCGGAAGCTCCATGGAGCCGACCTTGAGCAATAACGATCAGCTGATACTGGATAAGATATCCTACCGTTTTTCAGAACCGAAACGTTTTGATATCATCGTTTTCCCCTTTCAATATAAAGAGAATACTTACTATGTAAAGAGAGTCATCGGCCTTCCCGGGGAAACGGTGCAGATTGATTTGGAGGGCAACATTTACATTAACGGCGAGATACTGGTAGAGGATTACGGCAAAGAGAAGATCAACTTCCCGGGACTTGCGGTGGAACCCATTACATTGGGGGATGATGAATATTTTGTCATGGGTGATAACCGGAACAACAGCTCGGACAGCCGGGATCCAAGCGTGGGGAACATCCGGCGCAGCAACATTATCGGTAAGGCCTGGGTGAGGATATGGCCGTTAAACAAGTTCGGCGTGCTGAAGCATCAATAGGCGCAGGCCGTAAAAAAGGTGACTGACGATGAAAATACAGGAGATAAAGGATCAGTTTAACAGCTGCTCCCCGGAAGACCTTCCGCGGCTGATGGAAGCCTATAGCGCGGATGAAAGAAGCGGTGTCCAGGCGGAAATTGCCAGGGCAAAGAAGCGGCTGGAAGCCCTGGAAAAAGAGAAAGAACGCACCAGGGCGCTGCAGCAGTATGAAAGAAAATATGAAAGCGCCGGCTTTGTCTGCGGAATCGACGAAGTGGGAAGAGGCCCGCTGGCAGGCCCGGTTGTGGCAGGCGCCGTGATTCTGCCCCGGGATTGCGGGATATTGTATCTGAATGATTCCAAACAGCTGAGTGCCAGGAAGCGGGAAGAGCTTTATGAGGTTATTATGAGGGAGGCGGTTGCCACGGGAATCGGTTATGCCTCGCCTGCGAGGATTGACGAAATCAATATTCTTCAGGCGACTTATGAGGCCATGCGTGAGGCGATAGGAAAGCTGGCCGTAAAGCCGGATATCCTGTTGAATGATGCGGTGACGATTCCCGGCGTGAATATCAGGCAGGTGCCCATCATCAAAGGGGATGCCAAAAGCGTATCCATCGCGGCTGCCAGCATCATTGCCAAGGTGACGAGAGACAGGCTGATGGTGCAGTATGACAGCGTTTTTCCTGGGTACGGCTTTGCAGCCAACAAGGGCTACGGCGCTGCGGCCCATATTGAAGCGTTGAAGCAGCTTGGCCCCACGCCGATTCACAGAAGAAGCTTTATTAAAAATTTTATGGAAGGCTCCAATGAATAGAAGAAAAATCGGGGAATCCTATGAAGAGGCCGCCGGCGTATATCTGCAGAAAAAAGGGATACGGCTGGCGGAAAAGAATTTCCGATGCCGTCAGGGAGAAGTGGATCTGATCGGCTGGGACGGGGAATATCTTGTTTTTTTCGAAGTGAAATACAGAAGGACTTGCGACGCCGGTTATCCGGCGGAGGCAGTGGGAATTGGAAAACAAAAGAAAATATGCCGTGTGGCGGATTATTACCTCTATTATAAGAGGCTGGGAGAAAGCATTCCGGTACGGTTTGACGTGGTTGCAATATGTGGTGAGAGCGTGAACTGGTATCAGAATGCTTTTGATTATATCAGGCCATATTAAAGGCGGCTTTAATATCCGGGAATGAACCGGAGCGCTGCCGGCGGCGGAAAGGAAGGTGACCGGTTTGGAAAATGTGACGGCAATTAGGAGAAAGAACAGGCCTGTGCCGGTGATGGCGCAGACAGTAAAAGGCGGCGCAGAGTTTTTGTCCTTTCCTGAAATAGAAAAAACAGGTGTGGTAAGGCATCTGATGAGTACAAGGCTGGGCGGCGTGAGCGAAGGGGATCTGTGGTCCATGAACGTAAGCTATTCCAGAGGGGACAGGAAGGAAAATGTGGATGAAAATTACCGCAGGATCGCGGAGGCGCTGGGCTGTGGTATGGAAGATTTTGTTTTTTCCGATCAGACGCATACCACCAATATCCGCCATGTAACCGGGGAGGACAGGGGAAAAGGAATTTTGCGTCCCAGGGATTATACGGATGTGGACGGCATGATAACGGATGAGCCGGGGATTGTGCTTTCCACCTTTTATGCGGATTGCGTTCCCCTCTTGTTTGTGGACCCGGTAAAGAAGGCGGTGGGGCTTTCCCATTCGGGCTGGAAGGGAACTGCCGGCTGTATGGGAAGGAAAACGGTAGAGGCCATGCAGGAGGCCTTCGGAAGCCGTCCGGAGGACATACTGGCAGGGATTGGCCCGTCTATCTGCCGGGACTGTTACGAGGTCAGCAAAGATGTGGCAGAGGTCTTTCAGGCGCTTTTTGCAGAAGATATTATGCGGAAAACGGGAGTGGGCATCAGGGAGATTCTTGAAGAAAAGGGAAATGAAAAATATCAGCTGGATTTGTGGAAGGCCAATGAGGCGATCTGCCTGTCTGCGGGAATCAGCCCGGAGCATATCAGTGTGACGGATGTCTGTACCTGCTGCAATCCAACCTATCTTTTTTCCCACAGGGCCAGCAATGGCAGAAGAGGAAATCTGGGGATGTTTGTTGTGTTGAATTAAGAGGAGTATCGCATATGGCAAAAACGGAATTGGCAGTAGCGGAACTGATTTGGAACATGATAGCGAGGAAAACCGGGAATGTGGGAAAGGTGGATTTTTTCCCGCAGAAGCCGGCATTTCCCTTTGGAGAGGGCTTTCCGGGGCGGGAAGAAGCGGAACAGCCCCTGGAAAGGGCGATTCCCGAAACGCAGGGGATATCCTCCGCCCGTATTGCGGCCTTTTTAAAGGATCTGGCGCTTCATGAGAGCATTGATATTCACCAGATTATGCTGGTGCGCAATGGGAAAGTCATCTGTGAATGCGGATTTGCCCCTTATCCTGCGGGGATGTGGCATGCAAGCTATTCCATGTGCAAAAGCATTACAGGCATGGCCATTGGCATGCTGATTGCGGAGGGAAAGCTGAAGCTTGGCGATAAGGTGATTGATGTATTCCATACCAGGAAAAATCTGTTCAATATTTTCCGGCTGAAGGATGTCACCGTGGAAAACCTGCTGGACATGACCAGCTGCGTCAGCTTTAATGAAACGGGAATCGTGTCCGGGAACGACTGGGTGAGAGGCTATCTGGAATCAGGGCTGGCAGGCGTGCCGGGACGCGATTTTGAATATAACAGCATGAACACTTATATGCTGTCTGCAATGATTACGGAAATTACCGGGGAAAGCCTGATGGAGTACCTGCGGCCCAGATTATGGGAACCGATGGGCATACGCAGGATTTTCTGGGAAACCTGTCCCAAGGGGATTACCAAGGGCGGCTGGGGGCTTTTTATCTGCCCGGAGGATGCCGCCAAGCTGGGAATGCTGTACCTGCAGAACGGAAACTGGAAGGGTGAGCAGCTCGTCCCGGAGGAATGGGTAAGGACCTCCAGCACCCTGCATATGGAAACGCCTTCAGAAATGAGCAGCTACGGTTATGGCTATCAGATGTGGATGGGCGGCAGGGAAGGCTCTTTTAACTATAATGGCATGCTGGGGCAGGATGTGCTCGCTTACCGGGATCTGAACATGGTGGTAGTGACCAATGCGGGAAGCAAGGAGCTGTTCCAGAACTGCGTGCTGCTGGGCATTGTCAAAAAATATTTTGAAGGTGACTATAATCCGCCTTCCCGGCTTCCTGACGATCTGCGCAGCCAGATCATGCTGCAGCATGTAATTGAAGAAATGGAGGGGAGGCGGACCGGCCTTCCGGTCATTGAAAAGGGCGGCTGGGAAAAGCGGAAGGCTGTTTACATCCGAAGCACGCTGCGGCAGAACAGAATCCATTATCTGGACGGCAAAACCTATGAAATGGAAGAAAAGCATGTGGGCCTTATGCCGTTGATGATGCAGGTGTTTCATAATAATTTTACCGACGGAATTGGGAAAATCGGTTTTACCGCCGCAGGGAACAGGCTGTTTATCCACCTGTTTGAGGGCGAAGAGGAAATTTCGCTGGAAATCGGCTTTGTGAAGGCGGCGGCCGCCAACGTATCCTTCCATGGGGACATTTACCGCCTTGGCGTCAAGGGGGAATTTTCCACGGATGAGGACGGCAGGATGGTGCTGAAAATAGATTTTGCATTCCTGGAGGAGGCCTGCAGACGGAAGGTAAAGCTGTATTTTGATGGGGATACGCTGGAGGCCCACTGGGATGAGACACCAGGAAAAGAAGTGATTATGGAAGGCCTGGACTCGCTGACGGATATCGGCGGGAAAATGGGCTTCCTGCTGAATACCATAAAAGAAAGCGGCGGAATAGATGTTTTTCATATTCTGGTGGAACGAACCGTGCAGCCGGTTTGCACAGGCAGGCTGATCGATCCGAATGTGGAAGTGGAAAAGGAAAAGGGAACGGAAACGGAAATGCAGGAGGCCCAGGATGCCGTGCAGGATACGCTGCAGAATACGGCCCAGGATGCTGTACAGGATACACCGCAGAAAGCCGTGCATAAATTCGTGGGAGATGCCGCACAGAAAATAGTCCAGAACATTGTGGGAGGCGCTGTACAAAAAACTGTGCAGAACATTGTAGAGGATATTGTGCAGAATACAGAGGACACAGAACAGAATACCGTGGAGAATACCACGGAGGAAAATACACAGGTTAGTTCGCTGACAGCGGCGCAGAATGTGTTGGCGGATAATACGCACAATAAGGAAGGGGAGCATGTCAGTGGATGGAAGTCATGTTAGGATAGGGTCGTGTATACTCGCGGGCGACATGGATATTATGGTTCGATTTTACAGGGATACGCTGGGCTTTCAAACGCAGTGGGATGGAGGGGATTTTGCTGAATTTGAAACAGCTGGGGGCGAATTATCCTTTTGGCTGTACAGCAGGAAGGAATTTGTTAAGGCAATCGGGGAGAACTATATCCCGCCTAAGGGAATCAATCAGACATTTGAAATCGCCCTTTGGTTACCAAGTTTTGCTGATGTGGATGCGGAATATGAGCGGCTGTCAAAGTTGAATGTACAGTTTCCGACAGGAGAACCTATCACCTATCCTTTTGGTATTCGCAACTTTTATGTTGCCGACCCGGAGGGCAATCTACTTGAAATCGGCAGTACAAGAGAATTGTAATGCCACACAGTATTAGAATATTACAGGCAGGGGCCGCAAAATCATCTGAAATGTTGATTTTGCGGCCCTTGTAGTTTTTTGCAGGTTTAAGAGAGGAGGCTCATGCCATGTAATCAGATTTTTGATTTCCGCTGTACAGGCCAGCATGAAGGGCTGGTAGTAAGAAAGTGATTCAGGAATGTCAGAATCTATCGCTGAAGGCGGCTTGGGATGGATTTTGGCAGTAACTGTGAAGGTGCTGAACAGTTTCAGTATACTATAATTGAAAATTATCACAAACAAATATAATAAATGTCTATTTATGTATAGACATAATTGATTTATGATAGTATAATTCATGTATGGGCAATCATAATAATAAATAGCAGGTTAGTAGTAGGCGGGAATAAATGACAGTGCGGAAATGCCAGTGAAAGGACGAAAAAATTTATGTTGATTCACGCAGTATATGCAGTATATGTATAAAGCCCCGCAGTTTACAGAATGCCGGAACAACCAGCTGGGACACAAATAAAATATAGTATCACCAAGGGAGGAAGAAAAATATGGCTTACGACAATATGGAAAGCAGAAACGAGCTTTTTTTCAGCGCCGATACGGAAGAACTGAAAAAAGGCTGCCGGGAAAACGATAAAGAAATGAAATGTCTCATTTGCGGTGAAACCTATGAGAAGGGGGAAATTTTCCCTTTTGAGGGAAGATATTTCGATGCGGGAAAAAGGATGAAGCTGCATCTTGAAAAAGAACATGGCTCCATGCTCCATTTCCTCTTAAATTCCGGCCTTGCAGGCGTTTCAGAAATACAAAGCGCCATCCTGGCAGCAATGGCAGAGGGCTTAAGCGATAAGGAGATAGCCGCCAGACAGCAGATTGCCCAGTCAACGGTGAGGAACCACCGCTTCAAGCTGCGGGAAAAGGAACGGCAGGCCAGAGTATTCCTTGCGATAATGGAGCTTATGAAAGAATCTGTGCCCACAGAGGAAAACGATCCCGGTGAGAAGCTTTGCGAACCGCACCGGACAGCCTCCATGGTGGATGACAGGTACGTGATTACTGAGGAAGAAAGAACGCAGATTCTGGGGACTTTTTTTGATGAAAACGGACATTTAAAGGAAATCCCGGCCAGAGAGAAGCGAAAAGTAGTGATACTTCGTAAAATAGCAGAAAATTTCAAACCGGGTACAAAATACACGGAAACAGAAGTAAACCGCATTCTGAAAAGAATCAACGACGATTTCCCTTACATCCGCAGACTTATGATTGAATACGGTTTCCTGGATCGCACCAGCGACTGTTCCAGTTATTGGATAAAGGAATAGAATCAGTAATACTTGGTCAGGCCTGCCCATTTACTGTGCCGATCGAAGGAAAGTAACAAAAAAGGCCATGAAGCGAACCACCTGTAACAGCTCGGATCCCCGGGCTGCTGCAGCATTGCAGGCTATCCCTGCATCAGTTCCTCCATGGCCTCTTTCAATCCTTTTACAGTCATGGGAAACATGGGAAATATCCCCTTAACCGCAGTTTCGGATTCCCTCCAGGGCGCGTTCCCCTGCGCCATTTTAGGATTCAGCCAAACGCTTTTCCGGAAATGCTCCTTCATAAGCTCCAGCCAGCCGATGCCGGGAAGCCCGTCATTGGGACCACGGTAGTTGCCCGAAGGCGAATAAAGCTCCTCCGGAGCCATGGCGGCATCACCCACAATCACCACACGGGTATCGCTTTTCAGGTTACGAAACAGCCATTCCGTATCAATCCAGTCGCCATAATCACAAACAGGGGACTGGTAAACCTTCCCATATATACAATTATGGAAATAGTAAAAATGCGTTTCCTTAAAATGATTGGACTTGCTCACCGCCTGAAAAAGCTCATTCATCAGCTGTGAATAAGGCAGCATCGTACCGCCGGAATCCATGAGAAGCAGCAGCTTTATTGCATTTTTACGCGGTTTTTCCATAACAACCTGAAGAAAACCGCCATTCTGGCAGGTTTTATCTATCGTTCCCTCCACATCCAGATCGGTTCGGGGAAGATCCTGCCTCGAGGAATACTGCCGCAGCCGCCGCAGCGCCTGCTGGAATTGGCGATTGTCAATGATCCTGTCATCCCGGAAATCTTTATATTTACGCTCGCCCATGACGGCAAAAGCTGACTGATGCCCCGATTTGCCACCCACCCGGATACCGCCCACGCTGGCGCCGGTATTCCCGAAAGAAGAACGGCCCATAGTTCCCACCCAGTAACTTCCGCCATTGTGCTCGCTGGTCTGCTCCTTCAGCCTCTTTTCCAGAAGGGCCTCTGTTTCCTCCGCGCTTTCCTCCCTGCGTTCCAAAGAAAACGCGCCCTCGCTTCTTTTTTCCTGAAGCAGCTCGTTCATTTCAGGCTTGTCCAGCCATTCCAGAAGCCGGGAAGAAAGCGCCGTCCCCTTTTCAATCCCCTGGAAAAATTCCCCGAAAGCCAGGTCAAACCTGTCATAATCCGTCTCCCGTTTTACAAGAAGCATCCGGGAAAGCATATAAAAATCAGAAAGGCTGCAGCCGCACAGCCCCTTATCAAGCGCCTCCTGTAAAGAAAGCCACTCCCCGGGAGTAACCGCGATTCCCTTCCCCTTCAAAACCACAAAAAAGGCCTCAAACATAACCCCGCTCCTTACAGAAAACGATGCTTTTTCAAAGCATCCAAATCCTCATCCTTTTTCAACAGCACCCCTGGAAACGGCAGCTCTTTCTCAAGGACTTCCCCGGAAATCCCGCCAAGCTGCAGTGCATTCACCCAATCCAGCAGCTCCGAGGTACCGGGCTTTTTACGCAGATTCCGTATGGAACGGATTTCCTCAAACGCCGAAACCGCCGCACCCAGCAGCTTATCCTCCACCTCAGGGAAATGCGTCCTTACGATTTTCTCAAGAAGCTCCCTGTCCGGAAAATCAATATAATGAAAAATACACCGCCGCAAAAAAGCATCCGGCAGCTCCTTCTCCGCATTAGAAGTAATAATAACAACCGGCCTTTGCTTCGCCCGCACGGTCACCCCGGTTTCCGGAATATAAAACTCCATCCGATCCAGCTCCCAAAGCAGATCATTAGGAAACTCCAAATCAGCCTTATCGATCTCATCAATCAGCAAAACCACCTGATTTTCATGCGAAAACGCCTCCCCCAGCTTACCCAGCCGGATATACCTTGAAATATCGCTGACCCCGGCCTCCCCGAACTGACTGTCATACAACCTTTTAACCGTATCATAGCTATAAAGCCCATCCTGAGCCCTGGTAGTAGACTTAATATTCCAGACAATCAAATCCATCCCCAAAGCCTCAGCCACTGCCTGCGCCAACACCGTCTTCCCTGTCCCCGGTTCCCCCTTAATCAACAAAGGCTTCTCCAAAGCCACCGCCACATTCACACTCTCAATCAACCCCGTCCCCGCAATATACGAGCCCGTAGACCGAAACAATTTCTCATGATTCATACAAACATCCCTCCTGAAAAAAGAATCCCCAACAAACACCACCCTCCATAATAATTGACATTCCCCCCAAAATCAACCCACAACCCACCAACTGATAAATTTTATCCGCCCCGGTACGTACTGCCGCCTCTCTCCATTCGCTTCCCCTCCCCCAACCTTAAGAAAATATTAATAATGTTCCTTTTCCTATATTAATAACTATATGTTTAAATAAAAATACAAACATCACAGATCTGCATCACACACGCGGCGGCTCTTACCATATATTGCATGGGCGGGGCCGCCGTAACATGCCGAAAAGGCTACAAGTCGGCCGCAGTTTGTGGTATACTGATGCAAAAAGGCAGGCCTGTCCGGCAGGGAATGATAAAGCACGGTCTGCGGAAGGAGCGACAGAAGATGACGAATATTCTTGTATGCGACGATGATAGAGAAATTGTGGAAGCGATAGAGATTTACCTGGCTCAGGAGGGCTACCATGTTATAAAGGCATATGACGGGGAACAGGCCATCCGTGCCCTGAAGAACAATGAGGTGCACCTGCTTATCATGGATGTGATGATGCCCAGGCTGGACGGCATCCATGCCACCCTGAAAATCAGGGAATACAGCAGCATCCCGATTATTATCCTTTCTGCCAAATCTGAGGATGCGGATAAGATCCTGGGCCTGAATATCGGAGCCGATGATTATGTGACCAAGCCCTTCAATCCGCTGGAGCTGGTGGCAAGAGTGAAGTCCCATCTGCGCAGGTATACCCAGCTGGGAAACCTGAATGCGGAAAACAATGCAATTTTCCGTGCGGGAGGGCTTGTGATCAATGACGAAACCAAGGAAGTGACGGTGGATGACGAGCCGGTTAAGCTGACCCCCATCGAATATAATATCCTCCTTCTTCTGGTGAAGAACCAGGGCCGTGTGTTTTCCATTGATCAGATATATGAAAGCATCTGGGAGGAAGAGGCTATCGGCGCTGATAACACGGTGGCCGTCCATATCAGGCATATCCGTGAAAAAATTGAAATCAATCCCAAGGAGCCCCGTTATCTGAAGGTTGTATGGGGAGTGGGCTATAAAATCGAAAAGCAGTAAAGGCCGGGAAAAGTACAGCAGGGCGGGAGGAAGAATTATGAAGAAAAAGAATGTGATGGGAAGAGGAAAACGTACGTTGCTCCTGTTTGCAAAAAGAGTATTGACGGCGGCGGCGATCGGAAGTGTAATCGCAATTATTTCCAACTCCTTCATTACGGTGGAAGGCACCAATGGAAAGAGCCGCTACTTTATTTCTCCCTTTGCCCAGAAGGAAATGTTTGAGGATTCGGAGGTTTTTGATGATATCCTGCGTAAGGATGCCCAGGATATTACCAGAATGTCCGTCATCAAAAGCCAGCTGGAAACGGACGGCGTCTATGATGGAAAGAAACAGATCGATATCACCGCATATGTGAACAGGACGAGCATGGTATCGGAAGAAGAAGTGACCGCAGAATATTACCTGGACGATCTGATTAAATGGGGAAACTACGGATTCAGTTATGAAACGGTTTATGGAACGGAAAGTGATTTTGCCATCTATTTCGGTCTGGGGAAAAGCGAGACGGAGATGGAAATTCCCAGTGATCTTACCATGGGGGACTATGCACTGCAGTCAGAGCTTACCAGGCAGGCCATCAAATATTCCGCACAGGTTGCGGATAAGGGAACGGACTCCCTGAGCATGCGGATGATCATGGAGCTTCCGGACAGTCTGGAAAGCTATATGGAAAGAGCCTCGGAAAAGGGAGAAATGACCGTAAACACGGAAGATGTATTGGCCCTGGATATTCTCGTCCCCAGATATTATTCCGCATCGGGAATGGATCTGGCTGATTATGCCTCGGATATGGAAGAATATATGATGCTGCGGAATAATCTGGTGGAGGCCTGCAACCAGCTCTATCACAATTTTACGGAATACAGCAGCTTTAAGAAGTTTTACGGAGAAGACAAGACGAATGTCCGTTACTGCTACCAGATGGTAGTGGATGGAGAAATCCGTTATTTTACCAATCTGTCCCAGAGCTATACCAATAAAAGCGAGAAGCAGATAACGGATGAATTCAGCGCCTACGGACGTTATCTGTATTATAATCCTGATCGGGTGGAGATTAAGACCAATACCCAGATGACCACGGAGGAAATGCGGGAAATACTGGGTTCTTACGAATATGCCTTCGGAGAAAATTCCAGAGTCTGGATCGGCGTGGATACTTCCTATGAAGTAAATGACAGCCTGGCGAAGGCCAGGGCGGCTTTTGTCAGCTTTATGCCTTATTACTGGCAGACGGTGGCCCTTGGCGCGCTGGCAATGATCCTGTCCCTTTGGCTTCTGGGCGTCCTTACCGTATATGAAGGAAGAAAAGAAGAGGAAAACGAGGACGGCTATGTGGTTACCCTGAAAAAGGGAGATCATTTTCCCACCGAGATTTTCCTTGTCCTGGCAGCTTCCGTGACTGCAGGCTTCTGCGTACTGTGCGGCGCGGCCTATGATATTGCTTTTTCCTATACGCTCGCAGGGGAGGGCGTCAGTCCGTTCATGCTTACGGCGGCGGCCGTTGCGGCAGCCTTCCTGCTGGACTGGATCAGCACCTCCTTCTATCTGGGGCTGGTGCGCCGTCTGAAGGTGCATACCTTCTGGAGGGATTCTTTGCTGTGGCAGCTGGGCAGGCTGTTAAAGCGCATTGTCCTGCGTCTGTATGACAACAGCCATATTGTGAGCAGAATCCTGATTCCCTTCCTTATCATTGCCGCCTTCAACCTGTTTATGGGGATTCTGGGCACGGTGGGAATACTGTTTGCGGGAATCGTGGATATTTTTGTGGCGGTCCTTTTGTATATGGAAAGAAAGGATCTGCAGAAAATTGTGGAAGGCACGCAGACTATCGGAAGCGGAGATTTCGGCTTCAAAATAGATGACAGCAAGATGCATGGGGAAAACAGGGCGCTGGCGGAAGCGGTCAACAGCATCGGCGACGGGATTCAGGAGGCTGTGGCCACCAGCATGAAGGATGAAAGGCTGAAGGCGGACCTGATTACCAATGTGTCACATGATATTAAGACCCCCCTTACCTCCATTATTAATTTCGTCAATCTCCTGAAAAGAGAGAATATCCAGGATGAAAAAATAAAGGGCTACATTGAGGTGCTGGACAGCAAATCACAGAGACTGAAACAGCTGACGGACGATCTGGTGGAAGCATCCAAAATATCCTCCGGCAACATTTCACTGCAGATGGAGAGACTCAACTTTGTAGAACTGATCAATCAGACTGTGGGTGAATTTTCGGAAAAGATGAATGAAAAGTGCCTGGATTTAATCGCAAACATGCCGGAAAAACCGGTCTATATTGAGGCAGACAGCAGGCGGATCTGGCGCGTGGTGGAAAACCTGTTCGGAAACGTATATAAATACGCCCTGGAAGGAACCAGAGTTTATCTGGATCTGGCGGTGAAAGAAACCGACGGACAGAAACTGGCCTCTTTTTCCATGAAAAATATTTCAGCACAGTCCCTGAATATCAGCGCGGATGAGCTGACAGAACGTTTTATCCGCGGGGATGTTTCCCGGAGCACGGAGGGAAGCGGCCTGGGGCTGTCCATCGCCAGGAACCTGACGGAGCTTCAGAACGGAAAGTTCGACATTTATCTGGATGGAGATTTGTTCAAGGTGATAATTACCTTCCCTTGTCTGGAAGAACAGCAGTAAAAAATTCCCCGCGGCCTGCGGGGAATTTTTTTATAAACCACTTCTGTAATGCTTCTTATGCGATTCTTTTCTGTTAAGCCTTCAGCAATTTTCCTTATATCTTTTCCTTAAGCCACCCGATATGGCAGATCAGATATGGTATTCTTCCCTGTTATTGTATCTGGCCAGGATTTCATTGATTTTTTCCGTAGGAGTCATAACGTGGGACATGGAAATGTCATGATTCATAAAATCAATGATGGATGCCAGGAACTTGCTCATATCGGCCTCGGTATAATAGGGCCTGGTGTAAAGCTCCGGCGGCTGATAGGTGAGGTTGGTGGTGATTACCCGGTCGAACCAGCAGTTTTCATAGGCCTTGTCGAAGGCCTCAAGGCCATTGGTGAACAGTCCGAAGGTACAGCAGATGAAAACACGCTTGGCATTCATTTCCTTCAGCTGTCTGGAGGTATCCAGCATGCTTTCTCCGGAGGAAATCATATCGTCAATAATGATAACGTCCTTTCCGTCAACGCTGTCTCCCAGGAATTCATGGGCGACGATGGGGTTCTTGCCGTTTACAATGGTGGAATAATCGCGGCGCTTGTAGAACATGCCGGTATTGACGCCGAGTACATTGCCGAAATATACGGCGCGGTCAAGGGCGCCTTCATCGGGGCTGATAACGATAGTATGATCCTGATCGATGATCAGATCATCCTCCGTATCCAGCAGCGCCCGCATGAACTGGTAAGGCGGCGTAAAATTGTCAAAACCGTTGAGCGGGGTTGCATTCTGCACCCTTGGGTCATGGGCATCAAAGGTGATAAAATTATTCACGCCCATATTTGCCAGCTCCGTGAGCATATATGCACAGTCAAGGGATTCCCTGCTTGTCCTCTTGTGCTGGCGGCCTTCATAAAGGAAGGGCATGACCACATTGATTCGATGCGCCTTTCCTGCGGCAGAGGCTATCATGCGCTTCAGGTCCTGGTAATTATCATCGGGCGATTTGTGGTTCGTATAACCGTTAATGGAATAGGTCAGACTATGGTTACATACGTCAACAATGATGAAAAGATCCTTTCCGCGGACGGATTCCCTGATGATTCCTTTTCCTTCCCCGCTTCCGAAGCGGGGGCTGGAAGCATCCACAAGATAACTGTTTTCAATATACCCCTGGAAAGCGGGATCGTCGTGTCTTGTATTTTTCATATTTTTCCGGAATTCAACAAGGTAATTGTTGACGCGTCTTCCGATGGTTTCTGCGGATTCCATGGCAAGCACCTTAAGAGGCGCTACCGGAAGGGCGTTTTCCAGTTCTCGTACGTTTGGCATATGGTTCTCCTGTCTGTCTGCCTGGGCAGACGTTTTCTCTTTTTTAGATCTGGCAACATTACTTATTTTATAACATTATGCTAGTGACACGTCAAGAAAATTCTAGTAGAATAAGGAAAGGGCATGACAGTTTGGACAACCGGACTGTTATGAAAGGGCCGCAGGATACTGACGTTGTGCCGAAATAAGAAAAACGGATGCCCGCAGGAAAAGGAGAAAGAATTCATGAAGGAAAAAGGCCATTTGATCCAGGCTGTGGAAGAAGGCGGAATCGCTGAGGAAATGGGAATTGAGCCGGGAGACAGGCTGCTGGAAATCAATGGAGAGACGGTGGAGGATATTTTTGACTACCAATATATGATTGAAGAGGAATATGTGGAGGTGCTGATTGCGAAGCCCTCCGGTGAAGAATGGCTGCTGGAAATAGACAAGGATTATGAAGAAGATCTGGGAGTGACCTTTGACAATGGTCTGATGGATGATTACCGCTCCTGTACCAATAAATGTATTTTCTGTTTTATTGACCAGATGCCGAAGGGGATGCGGGAAACGCTGTACTTTAAAGACGATGATTCCCGGCTTTCTTTTCTGCAGGGAAATTATGTGACCCTCACCAACATGTCGGAGAAGGATGTGGACAGGATTATCAAGTATCACCTGTCCCCTATCAATATTTCCTTCCAGACGACCAATCCGGAATTGCGCTGCCGGATGCTTCATAACCGGTTTGCGGGAGAGTCGCTGAAAAAGGTGGACAGATTTTATGAGGCCGGCATACAGATGAATGGCCAGATAGTGCTTTGCAAGGGTTTTAATGACGGAGAGGAGCTGGAACGTTCTATCCGGGATCTGACAAAGTACCTCCCTCATCTGCAGAGTGTGTCCGTTGTGCCGGTGGGGCTGTCCAGATTTCGGGAGGGCCTGGAGCCGCTGGAGCCTTTTACGAGGGAGGATGCCAGGCGGGTGCTGGAGCAGATTCACCGCTGGCAGGAAAAGCTGTACCCCGAATACGGGCTTCATTTTGTCCATGCCAGCGATGAGTGGTATATCCTGGCAGGGGAGGAGCTGCCCCGGGAGGAAAGCTATGACGGATATCTGCAGCTGGAAAACGGCGTGGGTATGATAAGGCTGATGCTGGAGGAGTTTGAGGATGCGCTCGCCCGGCTGGAGGAGCCGGAAGCCCTGGAAAACAGAATACTGAAGGGCACCTATTCCTCCGTAACGGGCCAGATTGCCTATCCCTATATCCGCCGGATGGCGGATCGGCTGATGGAGCGGTTCCCGGAGGTGAAAATACAGGTATTCCCCATAAGAAACGATTTCTTCGGGGAACGGATTACCGTGACCGGGCTTCTCACCGGACAGGATATCATAGCCCAGCTGAAGGGCAGGGATTTGGGAGAAATCCTCTATCTTCCCGAGAACATTTTACGGAGCGGGGAGCGCGTCCTGCTGGATGATATCACGGTGGAAGACCTGGCTGGGGCTTTACAAGTGAAGACAGATATTGTAAAATCAAGCGGATATGATTTTGTGGACGCATTTATAAGGAAACTGTGAAAGGCCGCTGACGACAGGCGGCAGAATGGATGGTAAATATATGAGCAATACAAACAGAAAATCAATCGTTGCGGTGGTTGGAAGGCCGAATGTGGGTAAATCCACCCTCTTTAACGCGCTGGCGGGAGAGATGATTTCCATTGTAAAGGATACGCCGGGCATTACAAGAGATCGTATTTATGCGGATGTAACCTGGCTGGACCGGGCTTTTACCCTGATTGATACAGGCGGTATCGAGCCGGACAGCAGCGATATTATTTTATCACAGATGCGGGAGCAGGCGCAGATTGCCATTGATACCGCGGACGTGATCCTTTTTATGGTGGATGTGAAGCAGGGCCTCGTGGATTCGGACTCCAAGGTGGCGGATATGCTCAGACGCTCCCATAAGCCGGTGGTGCTGGTGGTTAACAAGGTGGATGATTTTGATAAATTCATGCCGGACGTGTATGAATTTTACAATCTGGGAATCGGGGATCCTCATCCGATTTCTGCCGCCAACCGCATGGGACTGGGGGATTTGCTGGATGAGGTAATCAGCCATTTTGAGGAAAAGACGGAGGCTGAGGAGGAAGACGACCGGCCGAGAATCGCAATTGTAGGAAAGCCCAATGTGGGGAAATCTTCTATTATTAACAGGCTGATCGGAGAGAACCGTGTGATCGTTTCCGATATCGCCGGAACCACGAGGGATGCGATTGATACGGAGGTGGTCCATAACGGAAAAGAATATATTTTTATTGATACCGCAGGACTGCGCCGTAAAAATAAGATAAAAGAAGAGCTGGAGCGCTACATGATTGTCCGTACGGTCAGCGCCGTAGAGCGCGCCGATGTGGTGGTTCTTGTGATTGATGCCCAGGAGGGAGTTACCGAGCAGGATGCCAAAATCGCCGGGATTGCCCATGAACGCGGCAAGGGAATGATCATAGCCGTCAACAAATGGGATGCCATTGAGAAGGATGACAAGACCATTTACCGTTTCTCGGAAAAGATTAAAAATACGCTTTCTTACATGCCTTATGCGGAAATGCTTTTTATCTCCGCAAAGACAGGACAGCGTCTGCCCAAGCTTTTTGAAACCATAGATGCGGTGATTGAAAACCATGCCATGCGCGTGGCGACAGGCGTTCTGAATGAAATCATGGCAGAGGCGGTGGCCATGCAGCAGCCCCCGTCGGACAAGGGCAAGAGACTGCGTCTTTATTATATTACCCAGGCAGCGGTGAAACCGCCTACGTTTGTTATTTTTGTGAACGATAAGGAACTGATGCACTTTTCCTATACTCGTTATATAGAAAATAAAATTAGGGAAGCCTTTGGATTCAGAGGCACCCCCCTGAAGTTTATCATCAGGGAACGGAAGGAGTCGAAGTAAAATGATACGTATCGTTTGTCTTTTGATTGGCTATGTATGCGGCCTGTTCCAGACTTCATTTATCTATGGCAAAATGCATGGCATTGATATCCGGAATTACGGAAGCGGGAACGCAGGAACCACCAATGCGCTCCGCGTGCTGGGCACCAAAGCCGGCCTGATCGTTTTTGCCGGCGATGTGCTCAAGTGTATACTGGCGGTATTGCTTGCGAGGCTTTTGTTTGCAGCCGGCCATCCCGACATGAAATATCTGTATATGCTTTATGCCGGGGCGGGCGCGATTCTGGGCCATAACTTTCCCTTTTATCTTCATTTTAAGGGAGGTAAGGGGATTGCGGCCACAGCCGGCCTGATTCTGTCCTTTCATCCTTATTTTATCCCCATGGGCGTGGTGCTTTTCTTCGGCGCCTTCCTGACGACCCACTATGTATCCCTTGGATCGCTGCTGGTTTATGCCGGTTTCATGATTGAACTGGTGGTCCTGGGACAGCTGGGGGTTTTCGGAATGGGGCAGGCGGCCCTGACGGAGCTTTACATAATCGGAGCTTTCCTGACCATAATGGCTTACTGGAAGCATCGTGAAAATATTAAACGGCTTCTTCATGGAAATGAAAGAAAAACCTATCTGTTTAAGAAAAATAAAGAAGCGGTGTAGCTGTCCGGCCAGCTCTGCGTATATACTGCGCAGAACGTATATAAAAGCAGGGGTACCGGTGAAATAAGCGCCGGGGCGTGCTGATGGCAGAAATGAATTTTCAAACATGCTCCGGGCAAAGGTCTGAAAAACAGACAGAAGGGAAGTAAACATGGCGGAAATAGGAATGATCGGAGCAGGCAGCTGGGGAACAGCGCTTACCTGGCTTCTTACAAATAACGGACATAATGTGACCGTATGGTCTGCACTGGATGCGGAAATCGAAATGCTGAAAAAGGACAGGGAGCAGAAAAGCAAGCTTCCGGGGGTTATCCTTTCGGAGGATACCCGGTTTACCACGGATTTAAAGGCAGCGGTGGAAGGAAAGGATCTGCTGGTGCTGGCTGTGCCTTCCCCGTTTACAAGAAGCACCGCCGCCCGGCTTAAGGATGTTGTAGAGGACGGCCAGATCATCGTGAATGTTGCAAAGGGAATCGAAGAAAATACGCTGATGACGCTTTCCCAGATCATCGAAGAGGAGGTCCCTCAGGCAGAGGTCGCCGTCCTTTCCGGCCCTTCCCATGCGGAGGAAGTGGGAAAAGGCCTTCCCACCGTTATTGTGGCAGGCGCAAAGCATAAGGAAACAGCGGAGTATATCCAGAATATTTTTATGAATGAGGTATTCCGTGTATATGCCAGCCCGGACGTGCTGGGCATCGAAATCGGTGCGGCCCTGAAAAATGTGGTGGCGCTGGCAGCAGGCATTGCGGATGGCTTAGGCTATGGTGACAACACAAAAGCGGCCCTGATCACACGGGGAATTACGGAAATTGCACGTCTAGGCATTAAGATGGGCGGCCATTTTGAAACCTTCTGCGGACTGTCCGGCATTGGCGACCTGATTGTAACCTGCGCCAGCATGCATTCCAGAAACCGCCGTGCCGGAATACTTATCGGTAAGGGATATACCATGGAGGAAGCCATGGACGAAGTAAAGATGGTGGTGGAGGGTGTTTATTCCGCCAAGGCGGCCATGACGTTGGCTGAGAAATACGAGGTACAGCTTCCCATCATCGAACAGGTCAATGAGGTGCTTTTCCATGGAAAAGCAGCAGCCCAGGCGGTCAATGATCTGATGCTGCGTGATAAGAAAATAGAAATTTCAGACGATACGATGTGGTCATAGCTGTCACAGGCATTCGTCAGCTATTAGCAGGCATTTCCGGGTATACTGTGCGGAAATGCCTGAAATACATAAATAACTAAATAAAAAAGAGAAGGGGATTGAAAGAAATATGCAGGAGAAGCAGCTTCAGGAATTGTTGGGCTCCTTAAGTCTGACAGAAAAAATCGGGCAGCTGGTGCAGGTGCCGGGAGAGGTTCTGAATGCAGAGGGACAGGAGCTGGGGGTCCGTGAGGATCTTGGCCTCAGTGAAGAAATCATCCGTAATGCAGGCTCCACGCTGAATGTGGTGGGCGCAAAAAGAATCAAAGAAGTACAGAAGGCATATCTGGAGAGGAGCAGACACAAAATTCCTCTTTTGTTCATGGCGGACATTATCTATGGGTTCCGTACGGTATTTCCCATACCGCTGGCGCTTGGCTGTACCTTTGAGCCGGAGCTCCTGGAAAGGCTGTGTGAAGTGACCTCCCAGGAAAGCGTGGCGGCAGGGGCGCACGTTACTTTTTCGCCCATGGTGGATCTTGTGCGGGATGCCAGATGGGGAAGATGCCTGGAATCCACCGGAGAGGATCCTTATATGAACAGCCTTTATGCAAAGGCCATGGTGGAAGGCTTCCAGAAAGGAATGAGTGACGGGGCAAAGGAGCCGAAAGGCATGGCGTCGTGCATCAAGCATTTTGCAGCTTACGGCGCTCCCGAAGGCGGAAGAGATTACAATACGGTGGATATGTCCGAGCGCAGGCTGCGCCAGGAGTACCTGCCCTCCTATAAAGCCGGTGTGGATGCGGGCTGTGAGATGATCATGACCTCCTTCAACACGGTGGACGGCATCCCTTCCACGGGAAACAAGTGGCTGATGGACGATGTGCTCCGGAAGGAGTGGGGCTTCGATGGTGTTGTCATCACCGATTATGCTGCTATTGCCGAGCTGGTAATCCACGGCGCCGCGGAGGATCAGAAGGAAGCGGCGCGTCTGGCCATGGAAGCGGGCGTGGATATCGATATGTGTACAGGCTGCTATGCCAACTATCTGGAGGAACTGATTCAGGAAGGCAGAATTGATGAAAAACAGCTTGATAAAGCCGTAATGCGTATCCTGAAGCTGAAAAACAAGCTGGGACTGTTCGAAGACCCCTACAGGGGAGCAG
This sequence comes from Eisenbergiella massiliensis, assembly GCF_003435485.1. Lineage (NCBI taxonomy): Bacteria > Bacillati > Bacillota > Clostridia > Lachnospirales > Lachnospiraceae > Eisenbergiella > Eisenbergiella massiliensis. Next base: position 43,231 of record NZ_QVLV01000014.1, on the reverse strand, counting down.
ATGAAGCGAAGGAAGCCGGGCTGTTCTTGAGTAAGGAAAACCGCAGGCTGGCAAAGGAAGCTGCCGTGAAGAGCATGGTACTTCTGGAAAACAGGGAAGAAACGCTTCCTCTGGCAGCCGGCGCCAAAATCGCCTTGATCGGTCCCTATGCGGACAACCAGGATGCCCTTGGCTTCTGGGCAATCCATGGAACCAAAAGCGCGGTGATAACCCTGAAGACCGCACTGGAAGAAGCTGTGGGAGCTGAAAATGTGATGAGCGCTCCGGGCTGCGAAACCATACTGGAAAAGGATTACCATGATCTGCCTGCGATGCAGAAGCAGTATGGTATGGAAGGCTGGAGTGACGAAAAACGGCAGGAGGAAATGGAAAAAGCCGCAGAGCTTGCCGCACAGGCGGATGTGGCGGTCCTTGCGCTGGGAGAAGCGGTGCTGCAGGGCGGCGAAGGCGGAAGCCGGACCAGCCTTACCCTCCCGGGGGATCAGCTTGCGCTTCTGAAAAAAGTGCGGGAAAAAGCGGCAAAGGTGGTAGTAGTCCTTTTCGGAGGCCGTCCGCTGGTACTGGATGAGGTGAGTAAGCTCTCCGATGCGCTGCTGGAGGTATGGTTCCCGGGAACTGAGGGAGGCCATGCAATAGCCGATGTACTGCTGGGAAAAGAAAGCCCCTGCGGCAGGCTCTCCATGAGCATGCCCCGCTGTGTGGGACAGATGCCGCTGTACTATAACCACTTCAACACGGGACGTCCCTACGACGGTATTACCCCGAACCGTTTCTTCTCCCGCTATACGGACTGTGAAAACACTCCGCTGTACCCATATGGTTACGGCCTTTCCTATCATAAGGCGGAATATGGTCCTGTGACCTTAAGCAGCCATATCATGAAAAAGGGTGAGACGATTACGGTGCAGGCGGATATTACCAATACAGGCAGCAGGGCCGGTATTGAAACAGTGCAGCTGTATCTCCGTGATGTGGCGGGCAGCGTGGTCCGCCCGGTGAAGGAGCTGAAGGGCGTACAGAAGGTAGCGCTGGATGCAGGAGAGACTAAGCGGGTTAAATTTACCATTACTGAAGAAATGCTTCGGTTTTATGGGAAAAACATGGAGTACTGCTCGGAACCGGGAAAATTCCAGGTGATGATCGCCCCGGACAGCAGCTACGATATGCAGGCTGAGTTTATACTTGAATAAGTAAAATGAATTGATAAATAAAAATATTGGTAACTGCGGGGAAACTGAACAGTTACCAGTCTTGATGATTAACATTGGAGGCCGCGGTAAAACGCGGCCTCTGCTGTATTTTACAATAAGTGCGGCCAGGGTAAGGGAAATATTTACAGTATTGCCGGAAGCAGCAGCGTAATCCTGCAGCCTTTTCCCGGAAGGGATTCTGCCCGGACGCTTCCCCGGTGCTCCTGCGCAATTGTTTTTACAAGGAAAAGTCCCAGCCCGTTGCCGCCGTCTTCTTTTCTGGTGGTAAAGGAGCGATCAAAAATATGGGGAAGAAGATTCTCCGGGATGCCGCAGCCGGTATCGCTGACGGATAACAGATAGCTGCCATCCTCCGCGGAAAGCGAAAGGGTGATTGTCCCGTCTGCAGGCGTAAAATCCATGGAATTGAAAATCAGGTTTTCTATGGCTCTTATGATGGAATCAGGATTTCCCAGCATCCGGCAGGGGGAGGAAGGGAGGGAGAGAAGGAACCGCGGGCCGAAGACTTCCACGTCCTGCCTGTTCCTTGAATAATAGTTTTGTATGAGCTTGCGTAAATCAAACTGCTCCCGTCGGGCGGCATGGGGAAGCCCGGCGTTAAAATCCTGTATGGAACGGATTTGTACCGAAAGCTCCTCATATTTTTTTTCAATCATATCAATTTTTTCCTGTGTCTTTTTGTCCACATGGATGTCATTTTCCTTTACCAGCTGAAGATAAGCGGAAATACAGGCGATGGGGGATTTCAGGTCATGAAGGAATTCTGACAGGATTTTCTGTCGCTCCGAAAGCAGCAGGGTCACTTCATTCGTCCGTTCTTCCACCATATCCTGCAGATGCTCCGTCAGCTGACGGTTTTGGGCCGCCATCTGGAAGTGCATCCTCAGCATGAGTCCTGAAAAGCAGAGAATCAGAAAAAACGTGCCATATTCATCAGGCCAGCCGGCACAGGCAGGCTCCCAGCGGTTAAGTGTAAGGACGGAGGAAAGAAGCCCGGCACTGTATACGGCAGTTCCGGCGGCAAGCCAGACCGTATATTCTCCCCTGGAGCCCCATAGTGAAAAAATAAGCAGCAGAAAGGCTATGCCAAGCTTGTACCAGGAAATAAGCTGACCGTACCAGGGAATGAAATAGGGTAAAGAGGGCAGCAGAAATAACGGAAGAAGCACACTGACAAGCAGCATTGCCAGAGCGGTCAGTTCTATGAAGGTGGCTGCTTTCTTTTTCCGGGTCTTTGACAGGACGAATACGATTTTTGCGGTACACAGAATGATGAGCATTGAGCTGCCGTCCTCCAGGCCATACAGTATGCGGGGAAAGGGAAGGCCCGCGGTATGGAAAAAGGGATAAGCGCAATGCAGGGAAAATGTCAGCGCCAGGATGCCGAGCCAGTAATAAACCTTCCGGCCGGACTGCTTCCTGCTTCCCAGCCAGACGGCGGCGGACAGCAGGGCGGCGGACAGGGAGAAAAAGCAAAGAAGACCGTAAAAGCCCATTCGGACAGCGTTCTGCAGGTGTATTGTCTGAGCGGTCCCCAGCACCGGGGGATATGTAATTCCGCTGTAGTAATGGCTGTAATTGGCGGTCTGGATGATGATTTCTATTTCAGGCGCGTCAGGAACCGTGAGGGTAAGATCGTGCACCATGGGGGAATAGGGCTGTAAGCTTCCTTGTGCAGCAGCCTCTCTGCCGTTGATGAATACGCGGCAGGCCGAGAAAACTTCCGGCAGATATACTACAAGTCCGCCCGTATCCTGCCGGGAAGCAAGCCTGAGCCGATAGGTGGCGAGCCCATGAGGAGAATGCCCTTCATGAAAGCCGGCAAAATTCAGGTAATCTCCGATGCGTATTGTGATATGGCTCTTTTCATCGACGGAGGATGGAAAATCTTCCGGTGAGAGCAGTCTGTCAGGATAGACTTCCCAGCCCTCAGTCAGATACACAGGGGAACCGCTGCCAACGGCCTGTGTGTCAATAAGCAGGACGCCGTCTTGAATGTCGCAGCTATCTTTGTTATATTTATTATCAGTTATATAGAGAAGATGAAGGGCTGTAAGAGCGAGCAGGAATAAAAAGCTGCACAGCAGCAGTTTTTTTCCTGCCTGAAGTTTTTTTTTCGTGTGTTTTGTGTGTTTCATAGGCACCTCGCAGGAAGGAGAGCAGACATTTTGAAAAATTGGAAAGGGTTCTTCTTTGTCTATACAGCCATTATTATACTACTTTTTTGTAGTAAAATCGCGGAAGCGTCCTCCGTATCGTATAATTCCATTTTGACTGAAGAGGCCGACTGGATTGAAATCGCTGATTTTAAGGAACTGCGCAGTATAATGAACGGAAGCATAAGACCGCAGACAAGGCATATCCGCCTGACTGCGGATATTACAGTTTCCGGGGGAAAAGACGACATTTATTATATCATATCTCCTGAGTATGCGCCAATTTATATTGATACAGGGGAATATACCATCTATGTGGAAGGCCAGCTGCAGATATTGGGAAATGCTTTGATATTTGGAAAAGGCGGGGAGGAGGGACTTGTACATATCCGGAAGGGGGGCTATGCGGATATCCAGGGAGCAAGTCTCAGGGCGGAAGAAGGCTATGCTGTCTGGCAGGAGGATGGCGCTTATTTCAGCGCATCGGATTGGAATGAGAGCACATCTTATCCTGCCTCCTATTCCTGCGAGGGAGAGTGCAGATATCCGGATAAGCCTGTTGTATGGGATTCTTATGAAGAAAGCAGTGAGGAAATTCCATATCGGATAGTCCCTGCGGAAACTGCTTTTACACAGGAAATGCTTCCTGAGGCGCTTTTTTGCGTCTGGTGCGAGAATGGAAAGCGCTGTGAAGGGAAGCTGCCGGTTTTCTGGGAGACGGAGGAGGATACACATACATCACTTCAGGAGAGGAAAAGAACCTTGCTGAAGGGAAATTTTGGAATGGACCGGGATGCGGCGCGCCGGCCGGAATGCATGCTCGTCTTCCAAAATAAAAATGGTGCAGTGATTATCAAAGGAGAGCTGACGGCATATACGGAAGATTTCTTTGTCATGAGCCTTGATTTTGTTCTTGATAACTATGAAGAGGAAAATGACAGCTTTTATGTGATATGTTCCGGAGACGGGAAAGAATGGCAGCGGTCGGAACAGGGAAATTACAGCCTTCAAAACGGGATTGCCTACTATGATGAGACATTTGAAGACGGACGGCAGCCTCCGGTCTATTTTTGTGTATGTGTTGAGAAGAAGGACAGGCTTTATTATTCGGATACTGTGATGATATCGGAGGATAACACACTAGTTATTGCTGATATTCAGGGAGGCAGAGGAGGAGGCACCCCTGTTTTGACAGGTACGGGCAAACTGGAACCGGAACAGGAGGTGGTGAGCGCTGCAGAAAACAGCGCTTCGGAAGACGTGCAGACGGATGCCCCGGCACAGAAAAAGGAAGAGGGCTGGGAGGAATCGGCGTATTCGTCGGCAGAACAGGAACAGGAGACTGTTTTGCAGGTTGGGGAACCGGAAAATGCTATTTTGGATTATACGGAAGAACAGAATGAACAGACAGAAGGAAAAGAAGCTGAGCCGGAAGGAACGGAAGCGTTTCCTGCTGAAAAATCCGGGACATATACCGAAGAAGCTGATTTTGGAAAAACAGGGTCAGAGACAGACATGGAGGCAGGCGAAGAAACAGAGAAAGTAACAGACCAGGGATCAGAAAAAGGATTGGAAAAAGAAACAGCACCCCGGCCGGCGGAACTGCCGGAGGATATCAGGCCGGGCGAAAGCTTCGGACAGGACAGCATGGAAAGAAAAAGACAGATTTTTATGGGCTTTTGTTCTGTAGGCATCATTCTGGCTGTGGTATTTGCAGGGAATGCTTTTTTCCGCAGCCGGGGAAGAAAATGAGCCAACCGGAGCCGGCCGTATACACTGCCGGCTCCGGTCACGGAACGAACAGGTAACCTTTGTGACGTACTGTACGGATATACTCCTTTTCCGGGCAGATGTCACACAGCTTTTTCCTGACCTTGCCAATGCGGGCCTGAAGGTTATGGCGGCTTTCATTGATGGGCTGCTTCCATATATTGTCATAAAGCTGCTCATAGGTAAAAAGCTGGTTCGGATGGCGTGCAAAAAAGGTGAGAATATCGAATTCCAGACGGGGAAAGGCATATTCCATTCCATGATAAATGACCATGAGCCTGCCGGTATCAATAGTTAGTTCCCCGAATTTGAGCAGCTCCGGCGGCTGATTTTCATAACGGCGCCGGATTCGTACATTGATGCGCAGCTCCAGCTCCTTCAGTGAAAAGGGCTTGGAGACGTAATCGTCCCCTCCGGAAAGAAAGCCTTTGATTCTGTCGTCATTTTCCGTATAACAGGATAAAAATATGATCGGTACGGAAGAAAACTGACGGATGGAGGTGCACAGCTCGAACCCGTTGCTATCCGGCAGGTCAACGTCAAGGATTACACAGTCTATGCTGGTACTTTTCAGATAGTCTATGGTTTTAGCTGCTGATGCCGTACAGATAATGTCATATTGACGTTCGTTGAAATATTCAGACACTACATTCCGGAGCGCAATATCATCATCCACGAAAAGAATTTTATACATGTCACGTATCCCCTTTAAAATAAATATTGTCCTTTGTCCTTTCGTATTGCAAGTATATCATAAAAATTTATTGAAAATAGTCGCCCCAATGTCGCTTTTTGTAAAATTGTGCTAATCTTGGAAAATATCTGCTATAATTCAACCATATCTTAGATGGAAAGGTAATGGAGTATCACAATGAAAGAAAGCAATTTTAAAAAGGCAGTGAATGAGATTCTGAGTTTCGATTTCTCAGGGGACGGACAGAAGGCAAAAAATTCAGGAGAAAGTTCAAGGAAACCGGAGGGGAGGGAGAATCCGGATATAGGCACAGATGCAGAAATCGTAAAAGGGAGCTTGTATCCCGATAAAAATGCTGTGGGTGAGATAAAAAGAGAGAATACGGCAGGAGAAAAAATGGCGGAAGAATCAGCAGGCGGAAGAGCAAAGGGAGTAAACGCCGCCGGATCCACGACGCCTGTCCCGGCCGGAGCGGATACGGCGGCAGCAGACAACATGACACCCACATTAAAAAATGAGTCTGTTATTACGGAAGATATGGTAATTGACGGAAGCGTCAGGACAAAGTCAAACCTGCGAATCCTGGGACAGATTTCCGGGGATGTAAGGTGCGAGGGAGCGCTGCTGCTGGCAGGGAAGGTGATCGGTGATGTTTATGCCGACAGCATGCGGGTCCAATCGGGAAACATAACCGGGAATATTCAGGTGACTGATGAAATGGTGGTGGATAACAATTCCTGGATCAAGGGGGACATTACCTCAGGGCGGCTGATGTTTAACGGGCACAGTGAAGGAAACATGATGGTGCAGGAGAGCATTGAGCTGAGGGAGTCTGCCAGGGTGAAAGGAAATATATCCTCGGAATGTATTTCCATGTACAATGGCGCGCATGTAAAGGGAATGATCGACATTGGAGGCCTGGAAGAAGTCAGGGAAGAATAGCAGGAGGGAAAAACCATGGATTTTTCCACTGTGAACAGGGAGTTTTGTGCAAAGACAGCAGGCGGGGACTTTGGCAGGCTTCCGGATAAGCCTGCCGTATCGGGGAGAGGAAGGCGGAAAAGGAAAAACAGGTATTGGGGAAGCGTACTTTTCTATAAACATCTGATATTGGGAATGACTGCGCTTGCGATTCTGTTACCTTTATTTGGCCTGACCGGAATGGTTTATAAATATACCTGTCTGAAGGCGGAATATCAGGGGCTGCTGCGTCGTGCGAATGCTTTGTGTACGGCGGAGGCTGCCGAAAAAGACAATAAAATATCCGAAATCGGCAGAAAGATAAAGGAAGAGCTTTCCGTATGGACAGAAGGCGTGGGAAAAATCCCGTTTCAGGTAAATACGGAGGACTGGAATTATATCCTGGTAAATGACTGGAATCCTCTTCCGGCATCCTATAAGTTTCAGCTGGATGTACTGGAGGATGGACATCAGGTCGATTACCGCATTGCAGAAGATTTGGGGGAAATGCTCTCTGATGCAGAGGCCGAGGGATTGGAACCGTTGGTATGTTCTGCCTATCGCAGCTATGAGCGGCAGGCAGATCTGTTCAACAGCTCGGTTGAGGAACTGATGGAGCAGGGAATGACGTACAGAGAAGCTTACTACAAGACCCATGAACAGGTTGCGATTGTGAACTACAGCGAGCATCATACCGGACTGGCGGTAGACATTGTAGGGAAAAACCATCAGATGCTGGATGAGCGCCAGGGGAGAACAAAGGAGGCACAGTGGCTTGCCCAAAACTGCTCCCGTTATGGTTTTATCCTCCGATACCCAAAAGGAAAAGAGAAGATTACGGGAATCGAATATGAATCCTGGCATTTCAGGTATGTGGGTAGGGATGCTGCGCAGTTTATTACAAAAAATGATTTGACGTTGGAGGAATTTTTAAAAATAGCGAAAATACAGCAGAAAACCGGAAGATAAGGTCCTCAGGGACATAGCTGGCATACATGCTTAGCGCCAGCCGAAGCAGAGCGCAGACCATATACCTGCGGACTTTACATTCCCGTTCATGGCATTTCAGGTTGGTGCCCCATTGCCTGCGGAAGCGGGCTTATTTGATTGCGGAAACGATCTCCCGGGCAACCTTCGGCTTGTTCATAGTATAAATATGGATGCCGTCCACATGATGGGCCTTCAGGTCAAGAATCTGTTCTATTGCGTAATCTATGCCGGCTTTCCTCATTTCCGCCGGATCGTCTCCGTAGGTGGCGATGAGATCCGCCAGCTTCTTGGGGACGGAGGAGCCGGAAAGGGAAACCGTGGTTCCCAATTGTTTGGCCGAGGTGATGGGCATGATACCGGCGCAGATGGGGAGGCTTATGCCCGTACTGCGCGCCTTGTCCAGAAATTCATAATACACCTGGTTGTCGAAAAAGAGCTGTGTAATCAGAAATTCAGCCCCAGCGTCACATTTTTTCTTCAAATGGAGAAGATCGCGGTCCAGATCCTTTGCTTCATAATGCTTTTCCGGGTAACAGGCGCCTGCAATGTGGAAATCTGTGGAGCTGTTCAGATAACCTGTCAGATCCGAAGCATGGGGGAAATGCCGGCTGTTAAACTGTTCATCGCTCATATAGGACGGCCTGTCGCCGCGCAGGGCCAGGACATGGTTCACATTGGCTTCCTTCAGCTGTGCTGTTACCGCGTCAATGTCTTCTTTCCCGGAGCCAACACAGGTCATATGTGCCAGGGCATTGATTTTCAGGTTATTCTGGATATAGGAAGCGATTTCCACGGTTTTCTTCGACTTGCTGCCGCCGGCCCCGTAGGTAACGCTGATAAAGTCAGGCTGCAGCCCGGCAAGGGAATCCAGCACCAGAAACGCATTGGCAAATTCCTCTTCCTTTTTGGGCGGAAAAACCTCAAAGGAAAGAAGCTGCTTATTTTCAGAAAAAAGCTCTTTTATCATCTGTTTAACCTCTTTAACATGAATTTTATTTTAGATTGCATTTGACTCATAACAGATAGTATCGTAACATGTTATTGTGTGAAATTCAAGAAATGATTTGTCTGCGCATTCGGCCACACGCGCGGCGTTTTTATTAGCCGGATGCTGTAACGGTTCAGGCCCGTCTGAACCGTTACCATATATGGAGGGAAGCAGTCATGGATAAAAATATCTATCATGTTCCGTATATCTATGGAAAAATGGACGGCAGGGGCACGGTGTCCGTCAGGGTGCCGGGTTCAAAGAGCATCACTAACCGGGCGCTGCTGCTGGCAATGCTGGCCGATGGGCCATGTACGCTCACGGGCGCTCTGTTCAGCGATGATTCCCGGTATCTGCAGCAGTGCATCGCGGATTTGGGGTTTGAAATAGAGGCGGATGAAGAAAGGGCTGAGGTGCGGGTGGAAGGTCTGGGAGGGAGGCTGCCGGTGCGGGAAGCCTCCCTTTATGTGGGAAGCGCGGGAACGGCGGCGCGTTTCCTCACAGCCTTGCTTGGGCTGAAGAAGGGAGCCTGGCATTTGGATTCTTCGGAGCAGATGAAGCGGCGTCCCATGCTTCCGCTGCTCCAGTCGCTTCAGGAGCTGGGGACCCGTGTGGAATATCAGGGGCAGGAGGGACATTTCCCGTTCACCCTGTATCCGGGAAACAACGGGCGGCAGGATATTGCAGTCAATATTGAGCACAGCAGCCAGTTTTTGAGCGCGCTACTGATTGCGGCCTGCTGCGCAGAACGGAGCCTAGATATCCGTGTGGAAGGAACCCATGGTATGGCCTACATAGATATGACGCTTCGGATGATGGAGCAGTTCGGGGTAAAAGCGGAGAAAAGAGGCGGGGATTGTTTCCATATGGAAGCAGGGCAGAGCTATCGGCATCAGGAGTATGCAATAGAGCCTGATGTCTCGGCGGCCTGCTATTTTTACGGGATGGCGGCAATCCTGGGGATCGAGGTGCTGGTGCCCGGCGTACATTTTGGTTCACTGCAGGGAGATGTGCAGTTCCTGCGGATTCTGGAACGGATGGGCTGCAGCCTGCACGAGACGGCAGAGGGAATCGCATTGAAGGGACCGGAAAACGGAAGGCTGCGGGGCGTGGAAGCGGATATGCATGCCTGCTCCGACCAGGCCATAACCCTTGCGGCTATAGCGCCGTTTGCAGATGCGCCTGTCACCATAACAGGCATCGGACATATCCGGTATCAGGAAAGCAACCGTATGGAAGCGATTTCCACGGAGCTGGCGCGGCTGGGAATCCGCTGTGAGCAGGGGGAGGACAGCCTGAGAATATGGCCCGGCAGGCCTGTGCCGGGAGTTGTGGAAACCTATGATGATCATCGGATGGCTATGGGATTTTCCTTGCCTGGGCTGAGAGCCGAAGGGATTACAATTGCGGATCCCGGGTGCTGCAGAAAAACCTTTGAGAATTATTTCCAGGTGCTGGATGAGGTGGTCAGAGGCGTGACAGGATAAAAGAATCCGGCCGTCCCTTCCTCCTTTGGGAGGGGGGACGGCCGGATTCTGGCATTTTGCGGCATGGGGGAGAAGCGTTATTCTTTTCCGTCCCAGCAGTAGGTGCATAATTTGCTGCGGTCGATTCCCACGGAGTCGATCATATCGTCCAGGCGGTTGTAGCGCAGGGAGGTGAAGTTGAGCTGCTCTCCAATGCGGGATACCATGGCCTGGAATTCAGGGGTCTCAGGATTGGAGTAAGCGTCCAGATTTACGTATTTATTGTCGCCCTCCATTTCTTTGATGACCCTTCTCGTAATGAGATCCATTTCTGAGGTGGATCGGGAGAAGTTGAGGTATTTGCAGGCATAGAGGAGAGGAGGGCAGGCGGGACGAATGTGTACCTCTTTTGCGCCGCTTTGGTACAGGAATTCCGTTGTTTCTCTCAGCTGTGTGCCGCGGACGATGGAATCGTCGATGAGAAGCATGCTGCGGTTCTGTATCAGATCGCGGACGGGAATCAGCTTCATTTTGGCAATCAGATTCCTCTGGCTCTGTATGGTGGGCATGAAGGAACGGGGCCAGGTAGGGGTGTATTTGATAAAGGGCCGGGAGAAGGGGATGCCGGAGGTATTGGAATAACCGATGGCATGTGCGGTTCCGGAGTCCGGTACGCCCGCTACGATATCAGGTGACGCATCGTCTCTTTTGGCCATGGACGCGCCGCAGTTATAGCGCATTTTTTCCACGCTGATTCCTTCGTAGGAGGAGGAAGGGTAGCCATAGTAAACCCAGAGGAAGGTACAGATTTTCATATCCTTGCCCGGCGCTACCAGGGTGCGCATGCCTTCCGGGGTGACAACCACGATTTCTCCGGGTCCCAGTTCGCGTTCGCTGACGTAGCCCAGATTGAGATAAGCAAAGCTTTCAAAGGAGATGCAGTAAGCATTTTCTTTCTTGCCGATGGCTACGGGAGTACGGCCCATTTTGTCACGCGCGACATAAATGCCCTTGGGGGTCATAAGCAGGATGGTCATGGAACCGTCGATGAGATCCTGGGCATACTGGAGGCCTTCGATGATGTTTTCCTTTTGGTTGATGATAGTTGCAACAAGCTCGGTGGCATTGATGGTGCCGCCGCTCATTTCCAGAAAATGAATGTGCGATGAAAAGAGAAGCTTCGTCAGAATTTCTTCCGTATTGTTGATTTTGCCCACGGTTGCGATGGAATACGTACCGTGATGGGAACGGACGATCAGCGGCTGGGGTTCATAGTCTGATATACTGCCGATTCCCAGATTCCCTTTCATTTCCGTGACTTCTTTGTCAAATTTGGTGCGGAAGGGGGCATTTTCGATATTGTGGATGGAACGATCAAAACCGCGTTCCCGGTCGTATACGGCCATACCGGCCCGTCTTGTTCCCAGATGGGAATGATAGTCTGTGCCGAAAAAAAGATCGAAGACACAGTCTTCCTTTGATGCTACTCCAAAAAATCCACCCATGATGTTCTCCTTAGTATTGGTTTTCTTGACTGTTCGTAACAGCCCGCATTCCGGACTGCTATGGTTCTTCCGATGGCGGGAAGGCACACGTATCGTTTCCTTTCAGCGCCGGCTCCGGTATCGGAAGTATGTAGATGTAATAAAAACTTGGCATTAAAATCATATCATGATGGAAAATAAATGTATATATGCAAAAGTACAGAAAAATTATATTGACTTTTCTGAAAACAGGCAATAGAATAGGTTACAGACATATTCATGAATCAAAAATGCGATGATGGCGCACAAAGAGTTGTATTTTCCCACAGAGAGAGGGAGTCGTCGGCTGGGAGCTTCCTTGGGTTCAGATGCAGCTTGAATTTCACGCCGGAGCTGTCCTTTTGAAGGCCTTCAGGCTTAGGAGGGAACGTGGCGGCACGTTACGCCGGAATGAGAGCCTGCGGTGCACAGGGCGTTAAACGCCGGATGTGAAGCAGGAATGTGGGTGGTACCGCGGAAATTATTTCGTCCCTGGATTTTTGCCGGGGATTTTTTTGTGTCCAAAATTCCCCGGAGGCTGTCAGGCGCAGCGAGCCGCGGCGGCTGCAGGACGGCCGGAGGCCGGACCACAGGCTGAAGCGGGCTGAAAAGCTGTCAACATTTTTCACATGGAAAAAAATATGCCGGTGTCAGGATTTACGCGCCGGCAGCAGGAGGTTTTTATGAAAGACAGATTGGAACAGATCAAGGAAGAGGTCAGAAAGCAGGTGGAAGCTGCCGGAACCCTTGATAAGCTGAACGAGGTAAGGGTAAACGCTCTGGGTAAAAAGGGAGCCCTTACCGAGGTTCTGAAGGGTATGAAGAACGTGGCAGCCGAGGAGCGGCCGAAAATCGGACAGATGGTGAACGATACCAGAACGGAAATCGAAGCCATGCTGGAAGAAACGAAGAAGAAAATGGAATCCGCCATCAGGGAAGCCAAAATGAAGGAAGAGGTCATTGACGTTACCCTTCCGGCCAGGAAAAACCAGGTGGGCCACCGTCATCCCAACACCATTGCCCTGGAAGAGGTGGAAAGAATCTTCGTGGGAATGGGCTATGAGGTAGTGGAAGGCCCTGAAGTGGAAAACGACTATTATAATTTCGAAGCCCTGAATATCCCCAGGAACCATCCCACCAGGGATGAGCAGGATACCTTCTATATTTCAGAGGATATCGTGCTGCGTACCCAGACCTCTCCGGTACAGGTGCGTGAAATGGAAAAAGGGAAGCTGCCCATCCGCATGATCGCTCCGGGACGTGTGTTCCGTTCCGATGAGGTGGACGCGACCCATTCTCCTTCCTTCCATCAGATTGAAGGACTTGTAATTGATAAGAATATTACGTTTGCCGATCTGAAGGGAACGCTGGCTGAGTTTGCCAGGGAGCTGTTCGGAGAGGAGACGAAGGTAAAATTCCGCCCCCATCATTTCCCGTTCACAGAGCCCAGCGCCGAAGTGGATGTGACCTGCTTCAAGTGCGGCGGCAAGGGCTGCCGTTTCTGCAAAGGCTCCGGCTGGATTGAAATCCTTGGCTGCGGTATGGTGCATCCCCGCGTATTGCAGATGAGCGGAATTGATCCCAAGGAATATTCCGGTTTTGCATTCGGCGTAGGCCTGGAGCGTATTGCGCTTCTGAAGTATGAAATTGACGATATGCGTCTGCTTTATGAGAATGACGTCCGTTTCCTGAAGCAGTTCTGATGGAAAAAGCGGATAACTGATTTTGTTTCTTCCTATTATAAAGGAGGAATTTTGCGGCTGTTTCATTCATGGGAAAGCCGTGTATACTCAGAATGCGGACTGAAGGAAATAAGAAAGGCATGGATACAATATGAATACAACGTTATCATGGATTAAAGCATATGTGCCGGAGCTGTCATGCACGGACCAGGAATACTGCGATGCGATGACAATGAGCGGCACCAAGGTGGAAAGCTATGAAAGGCTTGACAGGAATCTGGAAAAAATCGTAGTTGGCCAGATAGAAAAAATAGAAAAGCATCCTGACGCGGACAAGCTGATCGTCTGCCAGGTAAATATCGGCGCTGAGACCATTCAGATCGTTACAGGCGCTCCCAATGTGAAGGAAGGGGACAAGGTACCGGTGGTTCTTGACGGCGGTAAGGTGGCCGGCGGACACGACGGCGGCCCGCTCCCTGAGGAGGGCATTTCCATTAAAGCAGGAAAGCTGAGAGGAGTTCCCTCAAACGGTATGATGTGCTCTATTGAAGAGCTGGGATCCAGCCGGGATATGTATCCCGAGGCTCCTGAAAACGGCATCTATATTTTCAGCGATGATGTGGAAGTAGGTTCCGACGCAATCGATGCCCTGGGTCTGAGGGACACCGTATTTGAATATGAAATCACAAACAACAGAATTGACTGCTTCAGTATTCTGGGAATTGCCAGGGAAGCGGCCGTGACCTTCCATAAGCCCTTCGTCCCCCCGGTGGTTAATGTGCATGAAAATGGGGAAAATGTCAATGATTATATTAAGGTAGAGGTAAAGGATCCCGATCTGTGCCCCCGCTACTGTGCAAGGGTATGTACCAATATCAAAATCGCCCCTTCGCCCAAGTGGATGCAGAGAAGGCTGGCTGCCAGCGGTATCCGTCCCATTAACAACCTGGTTGATATCACCAACTATGTCATGGAGGAATATGGCCAGCCCATGCATGCCTATGACTTAAGCACCATAGCCGGCGGCCAGATCATTGTACGCCGTGCAAAGGACGGTGATGAGTTCCAGACACTGGACGGCCAGGTGAGAAAGCTGGACAGCGAAGTGCTGATGATCTGTGACGCTGAAAAAGAAGTGGGCATCGCCGGTATTATGGGCGGCGAGAATTCCAAAATAACAGACGATGTGAAAACCGTACTGTTCGAAGCCGCGTGCTTCAACGGAACCAATATCCGTAAATCCGCCAAGAGAATCGGCCTGCGCACCGATGCTTCCGGCAAATTTGAAAAAGGACTTGATCCTAACAACTCAGTGGAAGCGATCAACAGGGCCTGCCAGCTGATTCAGGAGCTGGGCTGCGGCGATGTTGTAGGCGGCATCGTGGATGTATGCGCGCCTCTGAAGGAAAGAGTACGCATCGCGTTTGAGCCGGAGCGCATCAACGCGCTGCTGGGGACACAGATTCCGGAAGCGGAAATGCTGGATTACTTCAAACAGCTGGAATTTGACTATGATGCAGACAAAAAGGAACTGATTATCCCTACTTTCCGTCAGGATATCGAAGGCTTTGCCGATGTGGCGGAGGAAGTGGCGAGATTCCACGGCTATGATAAGATTCCCACCACACTTCCCAGCGGGGAAGCCACCACAGGAAAGCTTTCCTTCAAGCTGCGCATTGAGGAAAAGGCAAGGGATATCGCCGAGTACTGCGGTTTTTCCCAGGGAATGTGTTATTCCTTTGAAAGCCCCAAGGTATTTGACAAGCTGCTGCTGGATCAGGATGATGTGCTGCGCAAGGCGGTAACAATCGCCAACCCGCTGGGAGAGGATTTCTCCGTCATGAGAACCATTTCCCTCAACGGCATCCTCACCTCGCTGGCAACCAATTATAATAGAAGAAACAAGGACGTCAAGCTCTATGAGTTGGGCAATGTATACCTGCCGGAAAGCGTGCCGGTAACCACGCTGCCTGAAGAGAGAATGCAGTTTACGCTGGGCTTCTACGGGGACGGAGACTTCTACACCATGAAGGGCGTCATTGAAGAATTCCTGGAAAGCATCGGCATGAAGGATAAGAAGGAATACGACCCTAAGGCCGGCAAAAACTTCCTTCACCCGGGACGTCAGGCCAACATCATTTACGGCGGTAAGGTTCTGGGCTATCTGGGTGAAGTACATCCGGAGGTACTGGATAACTACGGCATCGGGACAAAGGCTTATGTGGCGGTTCTGGATATGCCTGAAATCATTCCTTTCGCAACTTTTGACAGGAAGTATGAAGGAATTGCAAAATACCCGGCGGTTACCCGCGATATCAGCATGGTAGTGCCCAGAGAAATTCTTGTGGGACAGATTGAAGCGGTTATCGCACAGCGCGGCGGAAAGATTCTGGAAAGCTATGCCCTGTTTGATATTTATGAAGGCAGCCAGATCAAGGCAGGCTTCAAATCCGTTGCCTACACACTGACCTTCCGCGCGAAGGACAGGACACTTGAGGATGCCGATGTGAGCGCGGCAATGAAAAAAATTCTCAATGGCCTTCAGGGGCTTGGCATTGAGCTGAGACAGTAGTACAATAATACGGGGAGCACCGAACGGGAGGTGAGAATTATGGATATCGGACCAGTAAATCATGAAGTGGATTTCTGCAAGGTCTATGATATGGAAACCAAGGAAAAGGTAGAAAGAATACTTTTGAAAAACAGCATTTCCTATTTTGTGGAATGGGAAGTCAAGGGGGTAGGAGGCTTATTCTTTTTCAGAAAGCCCAGGGAAAAATCCGCCTGTATTTTCCGCATCCACAGTGACGAGGTTTCCAGAGCCAAAGAACTTCTCAAGCCGGTGCTCGGTTCAAAACTAAAAGAAACCGGAGGTAAGGCCTGATGGAAACGAAAAATGTATGGACCAGTTATTCCGAAGAGCAGCTGAAAGAAGCAGATGCTTTTGCCAGAGAATATATGGACTTCCTGGATGCGGGGAAAACTGAAAGAGAGTGCGTGGATACCCTTGTCAATCTGATTGAGAAGGAGGGCTACGTTGAACTGAATACGCTTATGGAAAGCGGCAGGGAAATCAAGCCCGGCGACAAGATCTACGCTGTAAACATGAACAAATGTCTGGTAATGTACCAGATCGGCAAAAAGCCTATGAAGGACGGCATGAATATCCTGGGTGCACATATTGATTCCCCCAGAATCGACGTAAAGCAGAATCCCCTTTATGAGGACAGCAACATTGCCTATCTGGATACCCATTACTACGGCGGCGTGAAGAAATACCAGTGGGTTGCCATCCCGCTTGCCCTCCACGGCGTAGTGGTAAAAAAAGACGGCACCACCGTTGAGGTGAATGTAGGCGACAATGAAGACGATCCTGTATTTTTCATCTCCGATCTGCTGATTCATCTGGCAGGGGAGCAGATGGATAAGAAGGCTTCCAAGGTAATCGAAGGGGAAGCCATGGATCTGATTATCGGAAATATTCCGGTGAAGGATAAGGACAAGGACGCCGTAACTGCAGGCGTGCTCAAGATTTTAAAGGATACTTATGATTTTGAAGAGGAAGACTTCCTTTCCGCAGAGCTGGAAATCGTTCCCGCTGGAAAAGCAAGAGAAGCCGGCCTTGACAGAAGCATGATCCTCGCTTACGGACAGGACGACAGAGTCTGCGCTTATACCTCCGCAAGGGCAGTGCTTGAGGTGGGCGGCACCATTACGGACCGTACCGCATGCTGTATCCTCGTGGATAAGGAAGAAATCGGCAGCGTAGGCGCAACCGGCATGCAGTCCCGTTTCTTTGAAAACATGACTGCAGAGCTGATGGAGCTGATGGGCGAATACAGCGAACTGAACCTGAGAAGATGCCTGACCAATTCCGCCATGCTCTCCTCCGATGTGAGCGCAGGCTACGATCCCGCATATGCTTCCTGCTTTGAAAAGAAGAATTCCGCTTTCCTTGGAAATGGCATGGTATTCAATAAGTTTACCGGTTCCAGAGGAAAATCCGGTTCCAATGATGCCAATGCGGAATATGTGGCGCATATCAGAGACATTATGGACAGCTCCGACGTGGTATTCCAGACTGCAGAGCTTGGCAAGGTAGATGTGGGCGGCGGCGGAACCATCGCTTACATCATGGCTTTATACGGCATGAATGTCATTGACTGCGGCGTTGCCGTGCTCAACATGCATGCGCCCTGGGAAGCCACCAGCAAGGCCGATGTATATGAGACCATGAGAGGCTATGTAGCATTCCTGGAAAAAGCCAGCTTTTAACATCCAAAGGCCTGTTGAATGCGGAATAACCGGGGAAGAAGAGTAATATGGAAGAATTGAAAACATCAGATTTTTACTATGAACTTCCGCCGGAGCTCATTGCCCAGGATCCCCTGGAGGACCGTTCGTCCTCCAGGCTCATGGTCCTGGATAAGGAGACCGGCGAAGTCTCTCACCATGTATTTAAGGAAATCGGAAGCTTTCTTGAGCCGGGGGATTGCCTGGTGTTAAATAACACCAAGGTAATACCTGCCAGGCTTATGGGTGTGAGAGAGGAGACCGGAGGAGCCATAGAGGTCCTTCTCCTGAAACGCAGGGAAAATGATATCTGGGAAACGCTGGTCAAGCCAGGTAAAAAAGCCAGGCCGGGAACTAAAGTTGTATTTGGGGACGGCCTGCTTCATGCGGAAGTGCTGGAAGTGGTAGAGGAAGGGAACAGGCTCATACAGTTCCATTATGAAGGGATCTGGGAAGAGGTCCTGGACAGGCTGGGGGAAATGCCCCTGCCTCCCTACATCACCCACAAGCTCCAGGACAAGAACCGTTACCAGACCGTTTATGCCAGGTACGAGGGATCGGCGGCAGCGCCCACCGCAGGGCTTCATTTTACACAGGAGCTTTTGAAGGAGCTGGAGGAGAAGGGGATTGATATTGCCTATGTGACCCTTCATGTAGGGCTGGGGACCTTCCGTCCGGTAAAGGTGGAAAACCTGCAGGAGCATCATATGCATTCCGAATACTATCAGGTAACCCGGGAAGCGGCGGATAAGATAAACAGGGCCAAGGCGGCGGGACACAGAGTGGTATGCGTGGGCACCACCAGCTGCCGTACTGTGGAAAGCGCCTGCGACGAAAACGGCCTACTGCAGGAATGTTGTGATAATACGGAGATTTTCATCTATCCGGGATACCGGTTCAAGGTGCTGGATGCGCTGATTACGAATTTCCATCTGCCGGAATCCACACTGGTAATGCTGGTGTCGGCGCTGGCCGGCCGGGAGCATGTGCTGGCGGCGTATGAAGAGGCGGTGAAGGAAAAGTATCGGTTTTTTTCATTTGGCGATGCCATGCTGATAAAATAGTTGTATAAAATCGGAATCATAACAATGTGTACTGTAAAGTATGCAGTAAGACAAACGGTGTTGGGACAGTATCCCGGCACCGTTTTTTTTTAGATGTATTTTTTAAGATATGCTTGAGAAAAATCAGATAGGATGATGGGCAGATGCAGATGGGGGTGCTCTGCCTCTTTTTGACTCCCTTACGATGATGACTTACCGGATGAAATGGGTAACTACAAAAGAGTAGTAGAAATGAACAGAATAATTTCAGAAGATTTTAGCTGCTTCTATTTCCGGCAGCTGCTAATGAAAATTTTAATGATTTTGAGAATGGAAGCTCTTTGCTTTTCAGGACATTTATCCAGGATATCCAAAACGGCGACTATCTCGTCTTCGTGTTTTTTCTCCGAGTTTTCACCGTATTCCCTGCCTAAAATGATATAATCCATGGGCATATTGAGCGTATGAGACAATGCCATTAACGTTTCCACCGACATGCCGCAGCTGCCTCGCTCTATATCAGCATAATATTTTGGTACTCTGTCAATTCTTTCTGCCATTTCTTCTTGAGTCATCCCCAATAAGGTACGTTTTAAACGTAGCCGTTCCCCTGCAGCAAGTCTATTATAGGTCTTAGACATTGCAGTTCTCCTTTCGAACAATTCATAACAGGTTAAATAGTTACGGGGTACCTTTTAGACGATCGCTGCCCAAACAGCCGGATACTCCGCCATCCGGCTAATTTCGGCCAATTTCAGCTATTTCTTACAAATCATTCCTTTTTTCGGAACAGTAAAAAATATCCATTTCCTATTATACAGAAATAAAAGTAAAATTGGTGCCTAAAATGTAAAAAAAAGTACCCATAATGGCATTATTTGATGAAATTGGATTTGACAACACATGTTTAAAACGTATATAATATAATAGTTTTAAACGTAGCTTAGTAAATTTCCTGAATCAAGAAGAAAAAAATACGAAAGGGAAAAAGCAAATTACAAAAAAAGTAACGTATATGGATGGATTTATTGATATACACTCGCACGTTATTCCGTGCGTGGATGACGGCTCCCAATCAATTGAACAGTCGGTGAAAATGCTGGAAATAGCGGCATCCGAGGGAATTTCGACCATAATAGCAACCCCCCACCAGAAGGCGGATAGAAGGTGTGTAACACCCGAGGGAATTGTGAAACGGATAGAAATCCTGCAGAAAAAAGCGGACGAGCTTAAAATTCCTGTCAAATTATTTCCGGGAAATGAAATTTTTTACCGCCACGGCCTGGCAGAGCTGCTGGAGCAGGGGAAGATCCGGACATTGGCGGATTCCCATTATGTGCTGATAGAGTTTTTGCCGGGGGAGGATTATGCATACATAAGAGATGCGATAGGCAGAGTGGCTTCCTTTGGATACTGGCCGGTGGTGGCCCATGTGGAACGGTATGTGAATGTGATTAAGGATATGGAAAAGGCGGAACGGCTGAAGGAAGATGCCGGGTGTTATTTTCAGGTGAATGCCTCAAGTGTTGTCGGCGACCAGGGTTTTGCGGCGAAGACTGTGGTGAAGAAGCTGCTGAAAGCCGGATTGGTGGATTTTGTGGGGACTGATGCACATAGTGATGGAAGCCGGGCGCCGAGACTGAGGAAGTGCGCTGGGTATTTGGAAAAGAAATATGGAGAAACCATGGCTGGGAAGCTGATGCGGGAGAATGCGGAGGCTGTTCTGGAGGATCGGGTTTTGTAAGGGTTAGTTTTAGTAAGAATATTTGGAACTGAGAACAAAAGAGAAATATGCGGGAGAAAATAGGAATGGAAGAAAATACGATACGGCAGACAGATGAAATTGAGATTGATTTGTGGGAAATCTGTCTGGTGCTGATACATAACCTGGCTTTAATTGTTTCTGGGGGAATTATGGTGGCGTTGGGGGCTTTTTTGTTTACACAGCTGTTGGTGACGCCTTCTTATGAGTCTACTACCAAGATTTATATCCTGAATAAGCAGGAGAACAGTGCAGTGACTTATTCGGATATTCAGCTGGGGACGCAGCTGACGAAGGACTATGCGGAATTGATTCAGAGCCGGTTTGTTTTAGAGGAAGTAGTGCAGGGGATGGGGCTGGATCTGACTTATGAGCAGATGAAGGAGAAGGTTTCAGTTACGACGCCTACGGATACGCGTATTTTGGCGATTACGGTGAAGGATAAAGACCCGGTGATGGCGATGAAGATGGCCAATGCAATCCGGGAGGCGGCCTCGGTGCATATTATGAACGTGATGGATATCCAGGCGGTAAATGTGGCGGAAACTGCCAATATGCCGATGAAGAAGGCCAGCCCCAGCGTTTTGAAGAATACGTTTCTTGGTGGGGTATTGGGAGTATTTCTGATAATTGCTGTTGTGCTGGTTCGTTATCTGATGGATGACACGATAAAGACCCCGGAGGATGTGGAGAAGTATCTGCAGCTTTCTACGCTGGCGGTGATTCCTTTAAATGAAGGGGAAGCTGACGGGAAGAAGAAAAAGAAGAAAGTGAAAAGAAGTTAGAAAAGGACGGGCAGAAAAGCGGAACGAGAGGGAAACTTTTCTGCTGTTATCATATGGGTGCTTGAAAACTGGAAGAAAAAGGAGAAGGCGGAGAAAGAATGCAGTCGGTAAATTTTAATGCGATAGAGAAACTGGATTTTAGGACGAAGGAAAGTTATAAGACGTTAAGGACGAACCTGGAGTTTTCCGGGAGGGACAGGAAGGTGATTTCTGTTACCAGCTGTACGCCGAATGAAGGGAAGACGAGTGTGTCTTTTCAGTTGGCATTGTCGGTCGCGGAAGGAGGGAAGAGGGTTGTTCTTGTGGATGCTGACTTGAGGAAGTCGGTGTTGAAGGGGAGGTATAAGACGAATGCATCCAGGTATGGACTGTCTCATTATCTGAGTGGACAGGCTTCGATTGCGGATGTTACGTGTAAGACAAATATTGAGAATTTCTTTGTTATTTTCTCTGGGCCGGTGCCGCCGAATCCCAGTGAACTGTTGGGGAATGATGCTTTCCGGCTGTTGTTGGAATATTTGAGGAATGAATATGACTATGTGATTGTGGATACACCGCCATTGGGGAGTGTTATTGATGGAGCAGTAGCTGCGCAGTATTGTGACGGAACGGTAGTTGTAATTGAGAGTGGGGCTATCAGCTATAAATTTGCACAGAAGGTGAAGGAACAGCTGGAGAAGGTAGATTGCCGGATTTTGGGAGTGATACTGAATAAGGTGAATATGAGCGGCAAGGGGTATTACGGCGCTTATTATGGGAAGTATTACGGGAAATATTATGGGAAATATTATGGTGGAAATGAGGAAGGCGGACTGCATTCTGCGGTGGTGCAGAAGGGACTGAAACCGGCGAAGACAGGAACGAAGCAGGAGGAAAGCGGTGCTGGTTCAAAAGGGCATGAAGGTAAAGCTGCAGCAAAGGCTGATGGGAATATAAAACTGATGGCCGGAGATGTGGAAAAGGAAGCTGAGAGCCTGTATGAAGAGGATGACATGATACAGCTGGACGTGGATATGGTGCAGCTGGAGGTTGAAGAATTGGAAGAAGATACAGAAGTGACAGAGGCAGGGAAGTAGGTAAAGGAGACGGGAGATGGAAGCAAAAAAGATAGTAGCTGTGGTTGGTGCGATAGATGTGGTGTTGCTGGTGGTATGCCTGGTTCTATACCTGGGGAAAGACAGGAAAGGACCGGAAATATTTTTTGATGAAGAGAAGCAGATAGAATATGCGGAGGGGATGGATGAAGAACTGCTGCTCAAAGGAGTGACGGCGGTGGATGAGAAGGATGGAGATGTGAGTGACAGCCTTCTGGTGGAGAAGGTGGCAGGGACGAATGGGAAAGAAGTGATAGTGACCTATGTGGCGAGGGATGGGGCTAATAATGTGGGGAAGGCATCAAGAGCTTTTACGGTAGTTGACAGTTATGATAGAGGAGATATCTTGCCTGTGGAGGAAGAAACTTTTGAGACTGGGGACATGCTTGGAACAGAAGGAGTTACAGAAACAGAGACGGGAAGTAATGAGGAAGGCAGTTCTGGAGAGGAAGAGGGTCAGGACGAAAATCAAGGAGAAAGAAATAATGAGGGAGAACCAGCAGGCCCTAATCCAGTATTAGTGTTGAATGCAGATGTGATAGAAACCAAAAAAGGAGTAGCACCAAACTGGAATGAAGTGATAGAGACGATGAGTGATGATAAGGATGATTATAATACGCTTTATAACAATTTGAAGTTGGAAGGACAGGTCAAATTGAATGAAGAAGGGGAGTATCCTGTGACTTTGTATACAGTGGATACGGATGGAAATAGATCTGAGGTTAGAAATTTGGTGGTTAGAGTTAGTTGAAATGTTAAAATTTTTTAGGGTGCCAAAACTACGCTTTTCTATTATAAAAAAATTATGTAGGGCTGTATGTAGTTGAAAAGATAACAAGATTCTTCCGTATTTGACTTTTGGTATCATTGAAAACATAGCATTTTGTCAGCTATTTTCATATAAATACGGACAATTGCAGAAGAATCGATAATAAAATGACTATTTATAAAAGAAATTAAGAAGTACAATGAAAACCAATGAGAAGAATTTGAGCAATGGCAACAAGTGGGTAGGTGTATTCGAGAAGAATTAGTTAGAATATGAAAGTCTTTCGGCTCTGTTTGGCTAATAATTTGTACTCGAAGATTTGATATAGATACACAAAGTCATCGAAAAGATGGAAGTTAGGTGTAAAAAATTATGAAAAAGAAATACAACATTGCGGCGGATGCAACTGGTTATGTAGGTCTGTCGATTGCGACACTGCTCTCAGCATCATCATGTTACTGCTGTGGATATAATTCCGGAGAAGGTTGAGATGATTAACAACAGAAAATCTCCGATTAAGGATGAATATATTGAAAAATATCTAGCTGAGAAGGACTTGGATTTAACGGCCACACTGGATGTAAAGGAAGCATATGCAGATGCGGATTTTGTGATTATTGCGGCACCGACCAACTATGACAGTACTACACAGCATTTTGATACATCTGCCGTTGGGACAGTTATCAAGCTGGTTATGGAATATAATCCGAATGCGATTATGGTTATTAAGTCCACAATCCCGGTTGGTTATACCGCAAGCGTAAGGGAGAAGATGGGTAGTAAAAACATCATTTTCAGCCCTGAACTTTTGCGTGAATCTAAGGCGTAATACGATAATTTGTTCCCTAGTCGTATCATCGTGGGAACGGATATGAATGATGAAAAATTAGTTGAAGCTAATCATATCTTTGCCGGATTACGCCAGGAAGGTGCCATTAAAGAAGAGGTGGATACTCTTTTTATGGGATTTACTGAAGCTGAAGCCGTCAAGATGTTTGCTAACACCTATCTGGCATTGAGAGTTAGCTACTTTAATGAGCTATACATATGCAGAACTGAAAGGGTTGAACACACAGCAGATTATTAATAGTGTTTGCCTTGACCCGAGAATTGGTAGAATTACAACAAGCCGAGCTTCGGATACGGAGGATACTGTTTAACGAAAGATACGAAACAGTTATTGGCAAACTATGCAGATGTGCCGGAGAATCTGATTGAAGCAATCGTTGAAAATAATAGAACAAGAAAAAACTTCATCGCTGACCGTGTGTTGAATATGGCTGGATACTAGGGATATGAAGAGGATAATCAGTACGGCAAGAGCAAGGAAAAGCCTGCCATAGTCGGTGTTTATAGACTGACGATGAAGAGCAATTCCGATAACTTCCGGCAATCGAATATTCAGGGAGTTATGAAGAGGATTAAGGTGAAGGACGCTACGGTTGTAATCTATGAACCCACTCTGCTGGATGGTGAGACCTTCTTTGGTAGCCTTGTGGTTAATGACTTGGAGAAGTTTAAGGCAATGAGTCAAGCGATTATTGCGAATAGATATGATGAGTGCTTGGAGGGTGTTGCAGAAAAAGTAAACACTCGCGACATCTTTAAGCGTGATTAAAATACGGAAAGAAGGAGTCACACAAGTGGCGGATAAGAAAAAACTATTAATTTATGCGCACTACTATGTGCCTGACACAGCATCCACGGGTCAGATTCTCAGGGAACTCGCCGAAGGAATGCTGGATACATTTGGCATTACGGTAATCTGCGTTGTGCCGAGCTATCTTGGGACGATTGAGGATAAATACAAAACCCAGAAGTACTACGAGGAGAATATTAACGGTGTAAAGGTTCTGCGCATCCGTGTTCCGGAGTTCAACAAGACCAATAAAATGAGCCGCATCAAAAATATCCTCGGCTATTTCTTCGGAGCAATGGCAGCTACATTCAAAGTAGGCAAGCAGGATTATGTGTTCTCCATCTCCCAGCCACCTATTCTCGGTGGACTTATCGGTGTGTGGGGCAAGTGGATGAAGCACGCCAAGTATATATATAATATTCAGGATTTCAACCCGGAACAGGTTCTAGCTGTTGGTTATAGCAAAAATAAACTCATTACGGATTTGATGATGTGGTTTGATAAGTTTAGTTGTAAGAGGAGTGACCTCGTCATCACGGTTGGTCGAGATTTGATTGACACATTGAATGGGCGGTTTAAGGGAAAGAAACCGGAGACTGCCTTGATTAACAACTGGATTGATGAAAAAGAAATCTATCCGTTGGAAGCCGGAAATGAAAAGGTTGAGGCTTTCAAGAAACAGTACGGACTAGATGGTAGATTTGTCATCATGTACAGCGGGAACATTGGTTTGTATTACGACCTGGAAAATCTGTTGAAAGTGATTGAAAAGTTTCAGCCGGGTACAAAAACGGCAGATGGCAGAGAAGTTGTATTTGCCTTCGTTGGTGCTGGTTCAGTGCTGGACAAACTGGTCATGTACAAGGAAAGCCATAGCATGGACAATGTGGTGTTCATCCCGTACCAAGACAAGGAAGATTTAATTTACAGTCTGAATGCTGGAGATGTCCATTGGTGTGTGAATGCGAAAGGTATCAAAGGTGTGAGTTGTCCTAGTAAATACTATGGATTGGCTGCTGCCGGGAAACCGATTATCGGCGTGTTGGAAGAAGGTTCCGAAGTTCGTTGCCTGATTGAAGATACCAGGGGTGGTCTTTGCTGTAACCCCGGAGATTATGTGCAGATTAAAAAGAACATCCAATGGTTTATTGATAATGTTGGAAACGGCGAAGTGGTTGCTATGGGGCAGCGCGGGCATGATTATTTGATTGAAAATTTGACGAGAGAAAAAAGCGTTAAGAAATACGCAGAAGAAATTAGTAGAGCATAATGTTGGAAGTTAGCATTAAGTTAGTACAAGTTTGAGGAGGAAAAATATATGTCACATTATCGTCATAGAATTAGCGAGGGGGCAAGAAATATATTGTAATTATTTTGGATATTGTGTTGGGGGCTCTTTTAATTGGAATGCTTTACACCGAAAATAATCAAGAAAAAGCTCAAGAAGAAAATTTGAGGGAACTTGCTCAGAAACAACGGGAAAAAGAGAATGAAATTGAGAAAAGCATTTCAATGCTAAGCCAGACAATGTCTGACTATATGCCGGGTATTGTCTGCTGGGGAGATTCGTTAACTGCTGGAGCGGGAAGTAATGGGAATCCGTATCCACTTGTGCTGGACAATTTAATTCAAGAAAGCATTACAAAGGAATTTAATAGGATCAATTCACAGGTTCTTACCCGAGCACAACGTTTGACTAATATACCCGTAATAAATATGGGGGTAGGCGGCGAAAACACAGTTACAATTTGTGGAAGAAACGGTTCCATTCCTTTTGTTGTTTCAGAAGACATGACGATACCGGCTGAATGTCAAGCAATCCAAATTCATATAAAGTCATCAATAGGTATTGGCGCTTCACCACTACGACAAGGTGCAGCCGGCATGGATTATGTAATTATTGGTGGTATTAAAGGAAAAATTGAAATTATGCAAGAAAGCTACACAAGTCCGGAGTATTCATATGTTTTCACAAGAGAAAAACCTGGCGGTTCAGTGCATATAAAAGCAGGAACAGAAATAATAACTTCAGGGTCTGAAAATTATTTAAACTATATTCCAATTATTTTTATTGGAACAAACGGTGGATATTCTGACTATCAGGATTTGATAGCGCAACAACGTGGAATTATCAATCACCAAAAAGGTAATCCGAAAGGACGATTCATTGTTGTTGGTCTACATTATGGAAAATCAGCCGAAGAATTTGAAATGATGGAAGCTATACTGAAAGAGGAGTATGGAAACCAGTTTATCAATTTAAGAGAGTATTTATGTACCAATGCCATGAAAGATGCAGGGCTGACGCCCACTGAAAAAGACAAAAAGGCAATGGCAAACGGACAGACACCTTACAGCTTACTATCTGATGAGGTACATTTTAATGAGGCAGGTTATAAAGTCCTTGGGGAACTGATATATAAACAAATGGAACAGTTGGGGTATTTTTCAGAAATAAAAGAGTCAATTGAGCAAACTATAAGCATCATGAAATAAATTAAACAAGAAGAAAAGGGATAGGATTATGAACAGTAACTGGTTCAAAATACTGATGAAAGTTACTAAAGTTGAATATGGAAAGAACCTGTTGCTGAAAGGCATGCCAGTTATCTTCAACAAGGGTGGAGCAACGCTGTCAATTGGAGACAACTGTACTATCAAAAGTTCGTTTTTGTCCAATCTTGTGGGGCTTTATTTAAGGACTATTATTGTGACCCGTGCTTCGGAAGCGGAGATCGTGATTGGAAATAATGTGGGCATTTCTGGAGCAACCATTTATGCCCGGAAGAGTGTCCATATTGGAGATAACACCTGTATCGGGGGCAATGCCAAGATTTTAGACAATGACTTTCATCCAATTGAATGGGAAACCCGGAATCGTCTGTTAAACGATCCTAATGGCGGAGATTCTGATTTGATTCCGGCAAAGCCGATTGTAATCGGCAAAAACTGTTTTATAGGATGTAACAGCATTATTCTTAAAGGCACCATCCTTGGAGATGGATGTGTGATAGGAGCAGGTGCAGTAGTTAGTGGGAAATTTGAATCAAATTCTGTGATTGCCGGAAATCCGGCACGAGTGATAAAAAAACTGGAGGGCTGATATGGGTAAGAAAAAGTTACTGATTTTTGCTCATTACTATGTCCCAGACATGGCATCTACTGGTCAGATTCTGAAAGACCAGGCAGAGGGTATGTTGGATGAGTTTGATGTTACCGTAATTTGTGTTGTACCGAGTTACAGTGGAATTGTTGAGTCGATGTATAAAGCTCAAAAGTACTATTTTGAAGAAATCAACGGTGTGAAAATAATTCGAGTTCGAGTACCGGAGTTTACGAAAAACAATAAAGCAAGCAGAGTCAAAAATATAGTAGCTTATTTCTTTGGGGCTTTGATTGCGAGTTGTAAAGCTGGTAAGCAGGATTATGTGTTTACTATTTCCCAACCGCCAATTCTTGGTGGATTATTGGGGGTACTTGGTAAATGGCAGAAACATGCCAAGATGATTTACTGTATCCAGGATTTTAATCCGGAGCAGATTATGGCCGTCAAATATAGCAAAAATAAACTTATTCTGTGGGTCATGATGGTTGTAGATAGGTTCAGTTGCAAACATAGTGATTTAGTTATTACTGTGGGGCGTGATCTTGTAGAAACGCTGAAGAAGCGTTTTAATGGAAAGAGCGTACCTAAGCATGTGATAATCAATAACTGGATTGATGAAAAAAAAATCTATCCTCTAAAGACAAGTGACGTAAAGTTACTTGCCTTCCGCAAACAGTATGGTTTGGAAAATAAATTTGTTATTATGTATTCTGGAAATATTGGTCTTTATTATGATCTTGATAATTTGTTGAAGGTGATAGAAAAGTTTAAGCCAGGTACTAAAGCAGCAGATGGTAGAGAAGTAGCCTTTGTTTTTGTTGGAGCAGGTGCGATGCTGGATAAGTTAATTTTTTATAAGAAAGAGCATCATATGGATAATGTAATATTTATTCCTTATCAGGAAAAAGCTAATCTGATTTATAGTCTAAATGCCGGTGACGTTCATTGGGTTGTAAATTCAAAGGGGATTAAAGGTGTGAGCTGTCCTAGCAAATTCTATGGCTGTGCATCAAGTGCTCGTCCGGTTCTGGGTGTTCTAGAATATGGTTCTGAAATACGGATGATAATCGAGGAAACTGGGTGCGGACTTGTGTGTGAACCAGAAGAATATGGAGCAGTTGAAACGAATATTCAGTGGTTTATTGATAATGCTGGGAGTGGGAAAGTAGTTGAGATGGGAATGAAAGGAAGAACCTATTTGGAAGAACATTTGACTAAAGAGATCAGTATACAAAAGTATATTGATGCGATAAAGGCTCTTTAAGATATGAGTAACAAAAATGATTCATTTAAAAATAATAATAAAATAAAAGAAATATTATGGAAATTGTATAAAAATTTTTAAGCTACAGCAAAGCAATTCGTATTTATTAGCAGCTTTAGTTCAGAGGTGATAGAAGCAGTTTGAAAAAAAGAATATATGACTTCGAAAAAATGATATATTTCTGGATTTTTGTTAAAATAAATAAGTAGACAATTTGAAATAATTTCACCGAAAAATAATTTTAATGAATATTACGACTGTGTTTTTTATATGTATGGACACAGATAAAGAGTCTAGGAAAGATTTTGTAGAGTAAATTGATGAAAAGCTGAGCGAACAGTTTGGTTCAAAAGAATGGTGTCATAGTTCATTACCATTTGAATTTTTGGAGCAATGGGTGGAGCGATGGTAAGCACTTTACAGAGTTGGCTCTTCTTTTCATACTAGGAAAGGTAGCCTGTGAGTAGAAAATTGCAGATGAGCGAAGGATTCTTTATGAGAAAAACTGTATTATTTAAATATGTTCTGAACAATAACAATCAAAAAGATCTAGAGAATATGAAGCTTAAAGAAGGATTGGTTAGTAAGCAGGAAGCGTTCGTACATCGGATGATGCTGTTATGAAGTGCCAAAAACTAGACCTTAACCCAGTAGTCAAATATCATTCAAATGTAAGATTAAGAGTAGAGAGCTTATTTAGAACGCCCAAATGAAGGGGAGTAAATTTTACTTTATTTATATATAGTTAGATAGAATATTTTCTATTTCTTATGAGCTTATTTGTATAGATTTTTGTGTTTTATATGGTATTTGAGGGAAGGAGTATGGTGATGTGATGAAAATACAAGATTCGCTTGAAGCTGTGCGTACGTATCATGTTGGTTGGTACTACTTAAGTTGAACTTTTGACATATTACTGGAAGGATGGTGCTGACATGAAATTGAGATATATAATACAGAAAGTATTTAGAAAGATATTTAATCGCCCGTGTATTGATGCTTCTACACTAGATAAAACATCTAGAGTGGATATTGGAACAGTGATTATAGCTTCGAAATTGGGACGATATTCATATGTGGGTGAGCATTCTTCTTTGTTATATGTAGAAGTTGGAGCTTTTACCTGTATATCAAATTACTGTGCTATTGGGGGTGGAAGCCATCCTACAGAATGGGTATCGCTTTCACCTGTTTTTAATACTACCAAAGGTATTATAAAAACAAAACTTGGATCTTTGGTGTATAATCCGTTTGTTAAGGTTGAGATCGGAAATGATGTGTGGATTGGTTCACATTGTCTGATTAAAAGTGGTGTAAAAATTGCAGATGGAGCAATTGTTGGTATGGGATCGGTGGTTACACATGATATTGGCCCTTATGAAATATGGGGGGGGAATCCAGCAAAACTTCTGCGGAAGCGATTCAATGATGAAACAATAGAAGAATTACAAAAAATTAGTTGGTGGGATTGGAATGATGAATTAATCAATATGAAAGCACAGTTATTTTCAAATCCAAGTGACTTAATTCAATCGATGAAAGGATAATAGCAAAATGGAAAGGATTTTGATAATAGGGGAATTTCCAGCTCCATATAGATCAGAAGTGTTTGCTGATTTAGCTAGGCGGTGGGAAGCAAGAATTTATTTTGAATGTCAGTGGGACGAAAAGAGAACAGCAGAATGGTTAACTAGAGTTTCTGTTAATTGTGAGATTTTGGATAATAAAAAAAGTAAAAAAATGTTCTGGAATGATATAAAAAATCTTGAGAAATTTAACGCAATTATAATATATAATAATTGTTTTTACAATTCAATTATTTTAGAAGTATTTTGCAAAATTAAAAAGGTTCCATTTTTTGTAAATTGCGATGGATGTAATGACATTGAAGAGCACAATCTGTTAAAGAAAATATTAAAGCATTATTTGATGAGAGGAGCAAAAGGGTATTTTGCAGGAAGCCAGTCAGCAGTAAAATATTTCGAGTATTATGGCGTAGAAAAAAAAAGAATTCACTTACACCACTTTACTTCATTACATGAGGATGAAATAAATAAAAGGAATCTTACGGATATCGAGAAAACTATACTAAAGCAGAAAATAAATATGATCGGTAATTTCAATGTAGTGACGGTTGGCAGACATATTGAGTGCAAAGGATTTGATATTGTACTTAAAGCAGCTGAACGTATTGGTGTATTAATTGATTTTTATATAATTGGTGGAGAGGCATCTGAAGAAAATAGGCGATATCAGGAACAACATAATTTGAAAAATGTACATTTTATTGATTTCTTGAACAAGAACTCATTAAGAGAATATTATAATGCAGCTGATCTGTTTGTGCTGATGACACGTGGTGATACATGGGGATTAGTTATTAATGAAGCAATGGCAAATGGACTACCTATCATAACAACGGATCGATGTGTTGCTGGTGTGGAGTTAGTAGAGAACGGTGTGAACGGTTACATCATTGCTGTAGATGATACAGATGCGTTAGTTGAAAAAATCAAGCTACTACGAGATAATATAGCATTAAGAAGAAAAATCGCTGACGCCAATATCGAAAAAATGAAGAAAAACATAATCGATAATATCGCCAAAAATCATATTCAAGTATTGGAAGATTTCTTTGAAGATAATAAGTAGTAAAAATAATTTTATTTTTAATGAAAAGGACGCTCTAAAAAATTATGAAAGTAATATATGTTGATATAGAGACAGATGGTCACCATCTAACGTATTTGCGTGCTTTGACGAATATTAATAATAAAGAAAATATTCTTGTCTTACCTCAAAAATTACCTGACTTTGATAATAAGCAGTATGTGTTTTCGAAGATGGATTTTTATAATAAAAAATTAGGTGCTTATTTACGATGGATAAAAGAAATAAAAAAGATAATAAAGAAAGAACAGCCAGATGTTGTCCATTTTCTGTATGGAGATGTTTTCTATAAATATTTTGGACTTGGCTTAGAAGGATTAAAGCGGAAGTATAAAGTGATTAACACAGTTCATGCACTAAAAAAGGGAAAAATAGGAATGTTGAGTTTGAAAAGAATCTTTCGCTTATCATCCATGGGCGTAGTCCATACAGATGCTATCTATAATGCTATTACGAAAGGTGGAATTACAAACATTTCACATGTGGAATATCCACAGTTTTCTTTCGGGTACTATATAGATGTAGAAACTGCAAGAAAATACTATAGTATTGCGAAAGAAAGTTTTGTGTTAGGTTGTATAGGGGGAACACGTTATGACAAAGGTTTGGATATCCTTTTGAGGGCGCTTCAAAGTGTTGAAGGGAACTTTGAACTACTAGTTGCTGGGAAGGAATGCGAAATAAAAAAGGATGAAATTCAACGACTAAGTGCCAGCTACAAGGAGCGAGTGCATTTGTATTTAAATTATTTATCTGATGAAGAATTAGAAATGGCTTTTCAAGCTGTGGATGTTATTGTTTTACCATACCGAAAGACCTTCAATGGAGCTAGTGGGCCGCTGGGAGAGGGAGTAGGTAAAGAAAAAATGATTATAGGTACAAATTATGGAAGTATAGGAGACATCATATCAAAGAATCATTTGGGATACACTTTCGAGGCTGAAAATGTAGAGAATCTTAAGCAAGTAATTAATAGAGTTTTAGGTTTTCAATTTAATTATGATTTAAAAGCAATGACTTATAAAAAAAGCCTTTCAGTAGAATATTTCAAAGACAAATACAAAAAAGTGTATGGGATGTGAAAAGAGGAATATGAAAATTAACAAAGCATTGTTTCAAAGAAACATATGTACAGTATTATTTTTTGGGTGTTTGTTTTGTTCATCAATGTATTTATTTGAAATGTATAATGGGTTTGTTTCAGGTATTATGTTACTATTTTTTAGTGCAATGCTGTATGTCTTTGGAACGAAATCATTTGTAAAAAAGTTTTTTATACAATATTTGTTTGTTATTGGAACAATTATTCTATCGATGTTTTTTAATAAATCGTTTGAATCAATTGATTATCGGGTTTTAATTGTAGTAACTGCTGCATTTCTAGCTGTAACTAGTATGACTTTTGATGAATTTATTGCTGAGTATAAGAAGTGTATTTTTTTGATTGCAATTGTTTCAGTAGTACTTTACTCTTTATTTAAAATTTCTCCGCAACTATTTAATAGAATGCCTACGTATACATGGAGATATGGAAGTGCCCGATTTGTTAATCTGTGGTTAACAGTTGTTCCTGTAAGCATGGGGGATTACTTTAGAAACTTTGGGATTTTTTACGAACCGGGAATTTTTCAGTTCTATTTGAACTTGGCAATTATTTTTGAATTATTTAAAAGTGAAAAGATTAATGTTTTCAAAGTTTTAATTTTGTCGGTCGCAGTTATTACAACATTATCAACAAATGGTTATATTACACTCGTTCTTATTTTTTTTGTATATGCTCTTAGGGTTAATACGAAAACGAAAGAAAAAAAGAAACATAATAAAAAAGTTACTTTTTTTATCATAGTTACAATTTTATTAATCGTTTTTTTAGTGCTATTGGATCAAGGAATTATTGGAACAAGAGTATTTAATAAGTTTGTGTCAACGAAGGAAAGCGGAAGCTTTTATGATCGAAGTAATGCTATTAGTTATGCATTGAAAAAGTCAGGAAACAATCCATTGCTGGGAGTAGCAGCTCGCGGGATTTTTGATGCTTATAATGTGACATTTACACCACTGAATTGGTTGATGATGTACGGGATTGTAATTGAGGTGATTGCCATGATTGGTTTTTCATGTTTTTTTATAAATATGACTGAAAAAAAATGGAGTCAAGTTGCTCTTGGGATTTGTGCATTTTCATCTATATTAAGTCAAGATCTATCATTTGAATGGATTATTTGGTGCTTAATTTTTGGGGGATTTAAGCAATTGAATAGTAATTCTAAGATCTCGTTGAAGGAACAGTAATGAAACTATTAAAGAAAATTAAAAATAATCGTGTTGTTCAAGCTGGTATGGGATATACAGTAGGAAACTATTTTCTTAAAGGTATAAATTTATTAACAATGCCGATTTTTGCACGTCTTATGAATACCTCTGATTATGGTCTATTTAATGTGTATATGGCATATGAAGGAGTTTTCGTTATATTAATAGGTGTGACACTACATAGTAGCTTAAAAGGAGCTAAATACGAATTTAGTAATGATTATAGAAGTTATGTGTCGTCTATTTCTATTATTCCAATAATTATGCTATTATTCGCATTAGTTATTGTCAATGTGTTTTCAAAAGCAATGATAGCCCTATTGGGGTTAAATATATTTGTACTTAATTTGCTGATGATACATAGTTATTGTAGTGCGTTGTTACAGTTTTACAATGCAGATTTGAGCATAAGTTATAGATATAAGTCGTTTCTTAAAATATCATTTTTTAATACAGCAACTAATGTGTTTATTTCATTAGTATTAATGATAACTCTATTCAGAGATATGAAGTATGCGGCAAGGATTATCGGTTGTGTTACCCCGCTTGTTATTATCAGTGTATATATTTTGAGTAAAATTTTTTCAGTAGAAAAACCCAAATTTAATAAAAGCTTTTGGAAGTTTGGAATTAAGTACAGCCTACCAATTGTACCACACGGTTTGTCACAAATAGTATTATCTCAATTTGATAGAATAATGATTAGTACTCTGGTAAGTGTATCAGCAGCAGGTATATATAGTTTTGCGTTTAATATAAATACTATTGTTCAGATTCTTGTCAATTCGTTGGATACCGTCTATGGACCTTGGTATTACGAAAAAGTTGAAATGAAACAATTCAAACAGATAAAAAATATTTCATCATTGTATATATATTTTATATGGTGTGTGATTGTATCAATTATGCTTGTAGCACCAGAAATCGTGCTCATATTGAGCGGTAGAGAGTACTATGAATCCCGTATAGTAGTTCTTCCGTTATTGGCATGTACTTTTTTTACATTCCTCTATTTGTTGCCATCTACTACGGAATATTATTTGAAGAAGACATGGAATATAGCTTTGGCAACTTCGTGTATAGCAGGTCTTAATATTATTCTGAATTATATATTTATAAGGAAGTATGGATATGTAGCAGGTGCGTACACTACATTGTTTTGCTATATTTGCTACTTTATTTTCCATTATTTGATGGCAAAGAAACTTATGGGTAAACAGCAGTTTAAAACATTAGTAATTGTAGTTTTATCAGTCTTGCTTTTTGTGTTTATGGCGATAGCCTATTTGCTTCTTGAAATGATGATATGCAGATTTGTAATTCTTATATGTTTCGTAATAATTAATGCTATTATTATGTTGAAATTGTATAAAAATGAGAAGTTTAAGGGGATAATGGAGGAAAAGTAAATGAATGATAAAGAATATATTTGCGATGAAATAAGAGATAAATTTCAGGTTTCTTCCATAAGGAAGAAAGTTTGGTTATGTGAGCTAAAAATTGCACAATGGTTTTGTACAGTCTGTAGTAAATATAACTTAAGCTATTTTTTGATTGGAGGAAGTGCGATAGGTGCAGTCCGTCATAATGGTTTTATCCCATGGGATGATGATTTGGATATTGGAATGCTTCGAAACAATTTTGAAACATTTAAAGAAGTTGCCCCTAAAGAACTTCCTGATGAATACTACATAGAGTATGGGGTATTGTCTGATAATATTTTTAGTTCGCTTTTGAGAATACGTAATAAAAATACAACAGGAATACTTGTGGATGAGTTCAGGCAAGGTTCAGAAGGCGGAGGAATTTTTATTGAAATTTATCCATTTGACAATACAATTGGTGGAGTCAGTAGAAAAATTCAGTTATTGAAGTCGAGTATGTTTTTTCTTGCTCTGAATAATTGGAACAGAAAAAATGATTTTAGGGGAACAAAAAGATTGATTATAAGTATTTTAAGATTATTTCCAATAAGCTTTATTTGGGTATTATATGAAAAGAATAATAAGAAATATAATAACTATGGCACAGACTATGTAGATACGATAGCTCTTCCATCATATGCAAAACTTGGTATACATTACTATTTGTTATCTGATGTTATTGAGACTGTGGCACATGAATATGAATTTATAAAATTAAATATCCCGATTGGTAATGATAGATGTTTAAGACAGCAGTATGGGGAATATATGCGACTTCCGCCAATTGAACAGAGAGGGATACATCATGATTTTATTGTATTTTATGATCCAGATAAACCGTATTCTGATTACAAAAACAGTTCAATATTAAAAAGGTATTTTGATGGAGATGTATCTTTGGAATTGTTATAACAAAGTGTATTAGGAGAAGAATAAATGAACAAAGAAATTACAATAGATTCAATAAGAAATTTTCTCCAACCGGAAGTGCGCTGTGATACTTATATCGGTATAGAAATGAAAAAAATCTGGTATATTGAATTGAAAATGTTAGAACTTCTTATGGATATTTGCAAAAGATATAATCTTAAATATCTAATGGTTGGAGGTAGTCTTCTTGGTGCAATGAGACATAAGGGATTTATTCCATGGGATGATGATATTGATGTCGGAATGCCAAGATGTGATTATGATAGGTTTGTCAAAATTGCTAAGGAAGAACTAGTCGAGCCATTTTTCCTTCAAACTCCATTGACCGATCCTGGACGCAATATCGATTATGTACAAATAAGAAATAGTGAAACAAGTGCAATTGATATCAGGTATATAGATTGTCATTATACATATAATCAAGGCATTTTTATTGATATTTTTCCGATTGATGGAGTTGGTGATGATAATACCTTAAGATGTCAGGAAAAAAAGCAAAGGATTATAAGAAGAATATATACGAGCGCATTTAATAAAAATACTGATGGGATTGCTAAGGTTAAGCATTATGTATGTAAAGTAATATACTGTTTGATTGGGAGTAAACGTTATGATATCATCCGAAATAACATTTTTCGGAAGGTTAGTTTTGACAAGTGTGGAGAGGTAGGGTTGGTTAGCTTTCTTTTTAATAATAATAGAAGAAATTACTGGAAACGAGAATGGATAGAAGAATGTATCACTGTACCATTTGAATATCTACAGGTATCTGTACCTCGTTATTATGACGAGGTTCTTACTAAGACATATGGTGAATGGCGGAACTTCGTAAGGGGAGATGCAATGCATGGAAAAATTGATTTTGATCCTAATACTTCATATAAGGTTATACTACGAGACAAGTATAAATATAGTGAATTTAAATCTTGTGAGAAAACAAAGCTGATTTCAAACTCCTCTTATTTTTCCTCGGGCGGAATATTGGTACCGTTATCGCCAGCTGATGGAATAGAAATCTATAAAATGCTTCAAAATATTGGGAAGAGAGAAAATGATTTCACTAATGATGTGAAAGGAATGAGTTATGATTTGTTTACTGAATGGTGTAGAATTCAATTTGAATACGCAAATGGTTGGAACCTTCCAAACGGCTATGTTCCACAAAGTATTTACTGGTTGTATATTGATGGAAAACCAGTGGGGGTTGGAAAAATTAGATG
The DNA here is from genome assembly GCF_003435485.1 of Eisenbergiella massiliensis. NCBI lineage: Bacteria > Bacillati > Bacillota > Clostridia > Lachnospirales > Lachnospiraceae > Eisenbergiella > Eisenbergiella massiliensis. Next base: position 5,479 of record NZ_QVLV01000014.1, on the reverse strand, counting down.
GGCATTAACTAATGCGTCAAGAGAGGCTGGAGGGAATATAGGATATGCAATTGCTGAATCATATCGTGGACAAGGATATGGCACAGTTTTATTTAATGAACTGATTAAAATCGCAAAGATTGGACATTGTTCAGAAATAGTGGCAACAGTTAATAAAGACAATGCTGCATCAAAGCGTGTAATGGAAAAATGTAATGGAAAGTTAATTAAGGAAAACGAAAAACGATGGTATTTTTCATTTGTTTAATGATAACGGAATAAGAAACGAGGTGTGACAGTGGTAAAAGTAATTACGTATGGAACATATGATATGCTCCATCAGGGGCATATAAGATTGCTCGAGAGAGCTAAAGCGTTGGGGGAGTATCTCATTGTAGGTGTGACCGCAGATGATTTTGATAAGACAAGGGGGAAGATAAATGTTCAGCAATCTCTCATGGAACGTATTGAAAATGTAAGAACAACGGGACTTGCGGATGAAATAATAGTCGAAGAATACGAAGGACAGAAGATTGATGATATTAGAAAGTATGACGTGGATATTTTTACTGTTGGATCAGATTGGATAGGTAAATTTGATTATCTGAATGAGTATTGTAAGGTGGTCTACCTAGAGCGGACGGAAGGGGTTTCTAGTACGGAAATACGGGAACAAAAGAGAAGTCTGCGTCTTGGTATAATTGGCGAATCGCAATACCTTTGCAAGGTAGTAAGAGAATGCTCTTTTGTAAACGGAATTAAAGTCCAAGGATTATTCTCTGATTCGATAGATAAAATCCCAAACGAATTAAAAATGCTACCTATTGTTACAGATGATTTTGATAAATTTCTTCAAGAGGTGGATGCTGTCTATGTTCGATCATTTCCTACAAAACATTTTGAGCACACAAGGCAGGCGTTACTGAAAGGAAAACATGTTTTGTGTGAATCGCCTTTGACAATGAGCAAACAGCAATGCAAAGAACTATTTGAACTTGCTCAACAGAAAAAGTGTATTTTAATGGAAGCAATAAAAACCGCTTATAATACAGCATTTTCTCGTCTTGTTTTATTAGCTAAAGGTGGGAGAATCGGTGATATTGTTTCTATTGATGCGACATGTACAAGTCTTAGAAATTTAAATAAGGATGAACTTAGTAGTTATACTATATGGAATAGTATTTGCGACTGGGGGCCTACAGCAATGCTTCCAATATTTGAAATACTCGGAGTAGAATATAGAAAAAAACATATCTATACTCATTTAGTTGATAGTGAAAAGAAATTTGATGATTTTACTAAAATTGACTTTCTTTATGATAAATCTGTTGCATCAATTAAAGTTGGTATTGGCGTAAAGTCTGAAGGTGAATTAATTATTTCTGGTACTAAAGGGTATATTTATGTTCCCGCACCTTGGTGGAAGACAGATTATTTTGAAATTCGATATGAGAATTTTTCTAACAATAGAAGATATTTTTACCAGTTGGAGGGTGAAGGTATACGCTATGAATTAGTAGCATTTGTTAGAGCGATTGATAATGGTAAAATAATTCGGTATATAAATAAAAATGTGTCAAAAACTATTGCCTCTGTGATAGATGATTTCTATATGAATATTGATGTGACTGAAATATAAACTTAAAATTTGGAGAGGAGAATAAAGTATGTATTATCTCAATAAAAATATAGAAAATTTATATCGTATTTTTGATCAAAATGAAAGAAGAGATTATCTACGACTTGATCTTAATGAAAATCCGGGTGGACTTCCGCAGGAGTTTATCAAGGAAGTTTTAAAGTCAGTTACACCACAATTTGTTGCCCAGTATCCAGAAACACTTCATTTCTCAGAAGTACTTGCTAATTATCTTAAAACAGATATTTCGCATATATGTCTAGTGAATGGTTCCGCTGAAGGTATTCGTTATATTATTCAAGCATTTACTTCTAAAAATGGAAGAATTGTTGGAGTAGTACCATCATACTTTATGTTCCAGGTTTATTGTGAGATGTATGACAGAAATTTTGTAAAGGTTCCATATAACGAAGATTTAAGTATGGATATTAATAATATTATCAGAGAATTAACAGATGATACTCAACTTCTAATTCTACTCAATCCGAATAATCCTATAGGAAATGTATATACAAATGACGAATTCAAGCAGATTATGGTTGTTGCGAAAGAAAAACAGATTACGGTTCTTGTTGATGAAGCATACCACTATTTTTACCCTCAAACGTTTATCCGGTATGCGTTGTATGAAGAACATATATTTGTTACAAGAACATTTTCAAAACTCTTTTCAATGGCGGGATGTCGTTTAGGATATGTAGCAGGTTGGCCAGAAGGCGTTAAAATGGTTCAAAAAATGTGTACGCCACATAATACGAATGCGTTTGCAATGAAATTTGCGGAAGCGATACTTACTACACCTGGAATGTTAGATTCCTTAATTAATAAGTTTAAAGAAGGAAGAACGTATTTTGTTGAGACTCTTGATGCAAATGGATATCAGCACAAAGGAGAGGCTGGCAACTTTATCTTTATAAAGCCTAAAACGGATGCACAAACGATTGTTGATCGAATGAAGAATGAAAAGAAGATTCTTATAAAGACATATCCTAATGTTGGTCAGTTTGGAAATTGTTTAAGAGTTTCCATTGGCGAAAAAAGGTACATGAAACAGTTTATGGATGCATTACTTGAATTTGACAAATAATGTATGTAATTTATTTATATCATATGATTCCTGTTGTGCTCGCCTGCGATAAGTTGTTGTCCAGTAATGATGCTTTCATGTTATAACAAAAAAACTTGTTTACTTAGTGTCTACTGATTAAGCTGTTTTCAGACTACACGGAGCGGTCAAAATCACATATCTGCAAAACTCCAGTTTAATACAGAAAGTATTCGCTTCTGAATCTAAAAAAGATTTGACACGAATACAGATAACGCGATAGAAGTTAGGCACATGGTTTGGCATTTACGTTCATACACTTTATAGATGGTTAACAGCGTTGGGATGTCCCTGGTATAATCTTCCAGGTGCCCGATATCCCTGTGTACATAGGAAAAATGTTTCTTTATGGTTGTATGTATCTGCTTTTGGCAAATACCAGATAGTCCTTCCGGGCCCGCCAGTGGTAACGACGTGGAAATATGTAATTTTGCACATTGTTTGGTTATAAATATTCTAAACTATGCAACAGTAGTCACTATAAGAAAGAATTCTATGAAATGCTGGAGAACATCTGGGATCTGAATCCATAGTTTGAATAACACTTTTACACGTACCTTGACATCCATCCAGATAACCTTTTATTTCGCAAGGATGGTTTGTCCTTCTTTAGACAGTTTGCATGTGGAATAAGGGCTTATGAGTGTATTCAAGATAACAGACACGGCTACATGATAAAGATAAATTGCCGTAAATAATTCAGAAAAAACAGTACTGACGTGATAAACTAATGAAATTAGGACAATTCGAGAAGGGATATGAATGGCTGTTTGGAGACTACAGGTAAACACAGGTGGTGCCAACATAGCATCATATTGCATTCAAAATCATGTTGCGGCAATGGGGTGGAGCTTGCGCGATTTACCTCAGGCAGACCGAGCAGGAATACAGAAATTTGAAGATTACTGTAAAATTGCGAAAACGGAGTATAAGAATTTTGATAGTGTTTGCCGTATGGCAGAAGATGTAAAAGTAAAAGACTTACTTTGGATGCGGACGCGGGAAGGAAAGTATTACATTGCAAGAGTAAAATCGGATAGCGTCTGGAATTTTAATGAGTCAGCCGTAGCCATTGATGCAGCAAATCAGCTGACAAACGTTGATTGGTATCCAGCGTCTGATACGGCAGATGAGGAAGCAGTGCCAGGGGCAATAGCAACAGCATTTATCAGAGGTTTTACATTGCAAAGAGTGAACAAAGAAGGCGTGGAAGAATATAGCCAGCTGCTTTACAATAAAGTGCATGATATTAATCGAGACATGTATATGTATCCGAGTCCGGACTTATCTTTGTCAGAAGGCTGCTTTTACAATTTACTGCAACCGGAAGATGTAGAGGATTTACTGGCATTGTGGCTTTATGATACAAAGGGCTATATCTGTATTCCTTCAACTAATAAGATTTCAACTCCAAACTATGAATGTGTGTTGATTGACCCACAGGATACAAACAGAAAGCATATTTATATTCAGGCTAAAAAGGGAACGGTAAATTTGGATGCAGAAAATTACGCATCATTGAAGGGCGAAACATACCTGCTGACTACAGAGGGTCGTATTGACAACTTAGATAAATATGAGAATGTGTTTGAAGTGAAAGCAGAAACGATATTCAATTTTGCAACAGATCCGGCGAAAGTTCATATCATTCCGGAGAGTGTTTTACATTGGGTGAAATTTCTGACTGAGTTAGAGAATTCTAAGATTCAGTTTGCAGGCTGCAAAGGAATTATGTTTGATACCAACAGAACGTATTCCAACAAGAATGAAGGTGAAATGATAACACAGAACAAAATATCTGCATATGGAGACGCAAAAAAATACATCCATTCTTTCAACAAGGGGGATTACGCACTGTTTTATTCCAAAGGAAGAGGCGTCATTGCGATAGGAAAAGTTTTGACGGATGAGTGTACTAATGCTGACAAAGATGAAGCTTATAGGAAGGTAGAGATGATTACCCCGAGGAATTTTTCTGGAAATGCAGCTGAGTTACCGGCATTGTCTCCAACAGAAATCAAAAATATACTTGGTAGAAATTTTTATTGGGCATCTACCATTAAGACTCCATTTTTGACAGGTACACAGGTGGAGCTGCTGATACAGGCACTGAACAAAAAACAGAGGTAAAGCAAGGGAGGAAGATCTGTATAGAAAATACATCAAAAGAACCAAGTGAGCATGATTACGATCGTAAATACTGAATTCAAGCAATTGTAAATGACAGCAAACTGTGTAAGCGACTGAATAAGGAAATCAATGGGCTGGAGAACCTCTGTTGAATTGGCCTGTTAAGCAATGAGGATTATGCTGAGTATAAGCTGAATCAGCAGGTAATGCCGGATAACCTTGGCATTATACATAAAGAAATTACAAGGAAGGATATTTGAGTGCTGGTCAACACAGCAGTTGCAGTGGAATGGAATTGCGGTCAGTGATGACAATATGGAATTTAGCATTACATTGAAGCAACTACTGAAAATCCTGTGGATGGCATCAAAAACCATGCCTCAACTATCACAAAAGAAAAATTTAAACTGATTAACTGGTTTATATCTCAGTTCGCATTTACCAAGGCAATATACATGTACTCAATCTAGAAATGGTGTGCTTAGGCTTCAATGATAAGAGCTGGATCTAATGTCAGGTTGGAGCATACCAAAATAGCCGTGCTGTTATTGTACTTTACAAGCACGAATTGTAGAGACTGTCTATATAACTGTGTATTGTAGTAAATTGGTATGTACCCGGTTTCC
>NZ_QVLV01000013.1:1194-143246 GCF_003435485.1 Eisenbergiella massiliensis | reverse complement strand
AGAGGTGTGTCGAATAATCTGCACGTGATACACAGTTTATTTGACACACCCGAATTGTAATTCCTGATACAGTTTGCTGCCCCTGAGCTGATTTAAAGAAAGATATTCGACTTCCTGTTCTGATATTGTTATTACACTCGTCAACCTGTGGACAGGCCAGTCGGTATTTTTCGGAAAAAAGATGGTGACTATAACATTACCATTCCTTACATTTCCCCAACAATTTTAATCTCCCCCCTAGAATTTTTCTCCCAACTATGCTATAGTATCCAAGATAGAGCAATAAACGTATAAAAAATACCAGTTTTAAAAAACTAAGTAACAACCCTTGTAACATTTACCAATAAAAACCAGTCAAACCACCATTTGATTTGCCGTAAAATCTATTGACATAATAGAACATAACATCATATACTAATAATCAGAAATTTTACATATTTTCGTAATTTCCATATTTGAGCATTACGAAATGTACCTATATATAATAAGGAAGACAATATGAACCAACCCCAAGTCCCAAGTCATACCCCAAGATGGCTGCCACCCACAATGTGGGCCATTTTTACAATAATCCTGCTGGTTACATTAACATTGTCCTTCCAAACCGGCACTGCCACAAAGGCTCTGGAGAAGCCCCTGGTATCCCAGGTAACCAACACAATGACAACCCTTCCTTCCGAGGAAGCAATCCTGACAATCACCTATTACATCAGGCAGATAGGACGTGCTCTGTTATTTTTTTTGCTCGGCCTTACCGGAAGCTGGTCAATCCACCTTACCTTCCGCAAAGCTGCCGCCAGGAACCGGTTCTTTGGAACCGTTCTTATGTTGTTTATGATATCGTATTTCACAGAAAAAATGAAAATATTTATCCCCGGAAGGCACTATTCCTTCCCGGAATGCCTTGAAAGCTTTCTTTTCGGCATACTAGGCTGTATCTGCATAACCTTTCTGCTATACCATTTGCGCCGCATAGCAAGCCGGCCGCCGGAAAAGTAATATAAATAAAACTGCCTAAGGATGTGCGAAATATTATTAATGCATCCGATATTATTTCTGTGTATACTGATTTTAGTTTCTATCACAGAAAACCAGGTACCAGGTTCCACTGGAGACTCATATTCGCAGAGCGGATATGGTATAATATCATCAGAAAGTATGAATTACACAATTAACAAAAACGCCACAGAAAATGCAGCATAAAATTCCTTTATTATTTTTTAGAACAAGAAAAAATTTCCCATCACAGGGAAATAAAAATCAAATACAAAAGCAGGTCACAGCGCATACTTAAATCAAGCACTGATTATATCCAACACACAATTTTCATTAATCTTCATTATGTCGGATTTAACCATACTTTAACTGCAGCACAAATCGCATTACACAAACACACAAAAGGTTCCCAACCTTAACACGGTTTCTAACCCGGCCCCAAACGCGTCGCCTGCCCCCTGGAGGAATATGTACCAGAAAAAGTCCAACCTACAAAATCTCATAATAATATCAATAGACTGCCTTGTCCTTGTACTTAGCTTGGGCATTGCCAATTACATCCGGCATCAGAAGTTCTTCAAAGGTCTAAACAACCCGATGGATATGAAGGTTCTGATTGCCATTTTTTTGGTGGTCTTTCTGATAATCAACCTGTTTAAGAACTGGTACAAGCAGATGCTTCTGCGCGGGCCGTTCCAGGAACTGGTTGAAATTGTAAAGCTCAACCTGGTCACCCTGGCCGGAGCTACCTTTGCCCTGTATTTCACCCGTGTTATCGACGAGTATTCCAGAAAGGTATTATTTTACTTCGTTCTGATAGATGTGGTGCTGATGTTCATCGTCCATCAGCTGTATAAGAAGTACCTGCCGGTATTCTACCGTATGGCCGGCAATGCCAGACAGCTTCTGCTGGTAGCTACCAGCGACGAAGCAGACCTGCTCGTTTCCGAAATGAAAAACAGCAAGGACTACAGTTATGCCATTAAAGGCATCATACTCCTTGACAGCGGAAAGAAAGAAAACAGCAGCAGAAAAAGTAAAGGAACCCCTGACAGAAAAGAAGTAGGCGGCATTCCAGTAGTTGCTTCCAGCAGTGAGCTTGTGGACTACTGCCTGACCGCATCCCTGGATGAAGTAATCATCTGCGCCGACAGGAAAACCCAGGAAGAACGGAAAGACGATATGGAAAATCTTGCAGCCATGGGACTTACCATCCATCTGCAGATTCCCGTTCTGGAGCTGGACGAGGCGCCGCAGCGTATCCTTTCCCAGTTCGGCCAGTTCCATACCGTAACCTATGCCAATAAGGTGGCGCCTTTCGGACAGCTCATGCTGAAGCGCCTTATCGATATTGCAGGAGCGCTGGTGGGAACGATAGTTCTTATTATCCTGACTATTTTTGTCGCTCCGTTAATTAAGCTGGATTCTCCCGGCCCGATATTCTTTGCGCAGAAGAGGGTGGGACGCAACGGTCGTATCTTTAAGATGTACAAGTTCCGTTCTATGTACATTGATGCGGAGGAGCGGAAGAAGGAACTCATGGCCCAGAATGAAATGGACGGCCTGATGTTCAAGATGGAGGATGATCCCCGTATTACGAAGGTAGGAAAATTCCTGCGGAAAACCAGCCTGGATGAGTTCCCACAGTTTATTAACATTTTAAAAGGCGATATGAGTCTTGTTGGGACAAGACCGCCGACGCTGGATGAATTTGAGCATTATCAGTCTTATCATAAGAAGAGACTCAGCTTCCGTCCCGGCCTGACCGGTATGTGGCAGGTAAGCGGCAGAAGCGATATAACGGACTTTGAAGAAATCGTAAGGCTTGACGTTGAGTATATTGATAACTGGTCTGTCGGCCTTGATATTAAAATCCTGATTAAAACCGTTCTGGCCGTTTTTTCCGAAAGCGGAGCTAGATGATTTTTTTGTGCCCTGAACTCCTGTTTTGAACGGATATTAAGTTCTGTTTAAAAATGCCGATAAGCTATAAGGAGACAGGAAAACCAAAATAACGAATGAGGATAATTCTATGGAAAAAATGAGTAAAGCGGATCTGGAGAAAGAAGAGATTCTGAATCCGGAAAAAGCGGAGAAAAGACGGCGCAGAAAGAAAAAAGCCCGTATTATGGCTGTGGTGACTGTAATCTGCATGATTCTGGTGGTATGCTGCACCGGTTTTATCGTAGTCAGGGCCATGGGAAAGAACAGTATTATGAGTAAGGCAACAAGCCCGTCGCCGTCGCTGTCCACGGATTTGAACGTAATGGATAAGGTGGAGCAGTGGCAGGACGGCTGGGTCGGCTACAACGGTAAGGTATATGAGTATAATGACGATATCATGACCTTCCTGGTCATGGGTATTGATAAGAAGAGTACTTCACCGCAGACGGGCAGCGGTATCAGCAACAGCCAGGCGGATGCCATTTATCTGGTAGTGATGAATCCGCATACGAAAAAAGTGGATTTGATTGCGGTTAACCGGGATACGATTGCAGATGTGGATGTATATTCCCAGCCCGGCGCTTATGCGAATACGATTAAAACACAGATCGCCCTGCAGTATACCTATGGCGATGGCAAGGCCAAGAGCGCACAGCTGATGGAAAAAGCAGTTTCTAAGCTGTTTTACCAGCTGCCTATACATGGCTATGTGGCCATCAGTATGGATGCCATCCCTACGATTAATGATACTATCGGAGGGGTAGAGGTGCAGTGTCTGCAGGATTTGACGGAGGTGGATCCCCTGTTGAAGCAGGGAGAGACGCTGAAGCTGGAAGGACAGTCCGCATTCTGGTATGTGAAATATAAAGATATGAATGCTTCCCACGGAAGCAGCGACAGGCTGGAACGTCAGACACAATATATCCAGTCGTTTGTAGGCCAGGCCAAGTCTGCGTTTAAGGCGGATGTTGCCATGCCTCTTACACTGTTTAAGAAGCTCAGCCCTTACATGGTGACGGATATCAAAGCGGACGAGGTAACCTATCTTGTTTCAACAGCCGCTGCTTATAAGTTCAGCGGTGAGGTGCACAATCTGGCGGGAGAATCCAAAACCGAAGAAGGAAACGAAGCCTTTTATGTGGATGATAATGCACTTTATCAGCTGGTAATTGACCTTTTTTACAATGAAGTACCACAATAATATCCCCACAATACATTATATGACAAAGGTAAAGATAAAATGATACGAAAAAAGAACTGCCTGTTGCTAACGACTCTGATTTTGCTTTCAGCCGTACTTGCCGGCTGCGGCAGCACTGCCGCCCAGCCTGAAGAAAGCACGGTGCCGGCTGAGACTGCCTTGGAAGATTTTAAAAGCGCCGGCGATAAAACCGATATAGCTGCCCTGCAGCAAATCAATCCGGAGGCTTATGCCTGGCTGGAAATCACCGGCACGGATATCAGCTTCCCCATACTGCAGTCTGCGGAGGATGAAACTTTTTATCTGACCCATAATATTTACGGGGAAGAGGATGACAACGGAAGCATCTATACGGAGTATTACAATAATACGGATTTTGCCGATCCCAACACGGTTATTTATGGCCGCAACAGGGATGAAATGTTCGGCAAGCTCCATCAGTTCCAGGACAGGGATTTTTTTGATACCCATCGTGAGATAAAGATTTACACGGCGGGAAAAACTTTGACCTATAAAATCTTTGCCGCGTATACCTATGATGACCGGCATTTGATTGCCACCTATGATTTCTGGGATCAGCTTGTTTTCTCCAATTACCTGGAGGATGTATTTGCGATTCGGGCGATGGATGCCTTTATCGATGATTCGGTGGAAGTGACAGCTGAAAACAAGATTATAACCTTATCCACCGGAGTGACGGGGCAGGATGACAAGCGTTACCTTGTGCAGGCTGTGCTGGTAACGGAATAGGCCTGGAAAGGCAGATGGCAGGAATGGAACAGAAGAAAAAAAAGAGAAAAAGAAGAAAAAAGAAAATGTCCGGTGCCGCAAAATTCGGTATTGGCGTACTGATAGCTGCAGGCATTCTGCTCATGCTGGCCCTGATTGTACTCATTGCCTATTTTTGGATGGACAGCCATGGGAAAAGCGCGTTTGCCGAGAAGCAGGAAGCGGTTCCTGAACAGATGCAGCAGGCTGCGTCTGCGTCGGATGTGTCGGGCAATGATGCGGATGAGGCGCTGGAGGCAGGAAGTATCCGCTATAACGGGAAAACATATGCCTATAAAAGCGATGTCCTGACCTTTTTGTGCATGGGAATTGATAAAACGGGGGAAGTAAAGGCCTCCAAGGATTTATACAGAGGCGGGCAGGCAGACGCGCTGTTCCTGGCGGTGCTGGATCCCGGCGATAAGAAAATTAATATCATCGGTATCAACCGTGATACCATGACTGAAATAAAAACCTTCGATCCCAATGGCTTATATGCGGGAAAAGAGGTGGCGCAGATTGCGCTTGCCCATGCTTACGGCGAGGGGCTGGAGGAGAGCTGTGAGAATACGGTGGAGGCTGTGTCCAACCTGTTTTACGGACTGCCGATTCACGGCTACTGCGCACTGAATATGAGCGTAATAAGCACTATCAATGATGCCGTGGGAGGCGTGGAGGTTACCATTCCGGAATCCCTGGCAGGCGTGGGAATGAAAATCAACGGGAAGGGCTATGGCTATAACTGGTCGGCAGGGGACAGAATCCATCTGCAGGGAGAGGAAGCCTATGTCTACATAAAATACAGAGACACCAGGGTAGCCCAGAGCGCGGATGAACGTCTGATCCGCCAGAAGACTTATCTGCAGGGCTTTGTGAATCAGGCCAAGGCGGCGGTGAAGCAGGATATGACGCTTCCGCTGAAGCTATATACGCAGGTTTTGCCATACATGGTAACGGATATTTCTGCCGATGAGGCGGTATATCTGGCCGGACAGGCTTTATCATACAGTTTTGATGAAAATGACATTTATACAATGGAAGGGCATGTGGAAATGGGTGAAGTGTTTGAAGAATTTTACCAGGATGACACCGCCCTGTATGAATTGATTTTAAAGATTTTTTACGATGAGGTGACTCCACCCGGTACTGCGTCAGGCAGTTAAATAATGGTATTAGCGTCCGGGCAGCCGGACGTTGATATATAGAAGCCACACACAAAAACTAAGAAAGGGGGATGATTGACATGAAAAAGAAAGTGGCAATTGTTCTTTCAGTAATTCTCGCATGCTCTATGAGCATGACCGCGATGGCGGCTCCCAGCCCGTCCATCCAGAAAGAGCCCGTTGCGCAGGTAGTAGTTAACCCTACTGTCGGCACAGCAGGCAACAATGTTGCAGTACAGGCTACAACTGTTAACAGTGAAAAGTCAGCAGTTCTTCCTGGTACAACCTTCAAGACCGCTAGCGGACAGGTTGTAGATCCTGCTGCAGTAGCAATGGTGGTAGCACCTTCTACAGCAGAGCAGGCTCAGGCAGCAGCAGCATCTCTGGTTGCCGCACTGGCTTCCAGCAAAATGCAGGTAGTTAACTTTACCGGCAAGAGTGCTCTGTCTCTGACAGACACAAAGGGCAATCTGAATGTTGTTAACAACATTACAATTGGCCTGACAACAGCTTCTGGTGAAGCAGTTGCTCAGAACGGATCTGTTTCCGCAGCATTTGCGCTGACAGAAATCCTTGGCGGCACTGCACTGGCTGAAGGGGAAACCATTCAGGCATTATATCAGAGAGCTGACGGTACATGGGTAGCTGTACCTGTAGTTATTAAGAACGGTACGGTTGCAATCGCACTTCCTGCATTCGGCGGTGCTGTAAATGTAACCTTCGTAGTAGCAAAGGGCGCTTCTCTTGAAGATGTTCCGGCTACAACTTCACCCAGAACCTGATAGTTCCGGGCTGAATATTATTTCCAATCAATAAATCAATTTGTGTGGTTTCAAAAACGTCTGGATACCTGAACATCGGGTCCAGGCGTTTTTCCTTTTCAGGGGTGGATTTGGCGCCTGATGTTTTCCAATGATACTTTTAATGATACTCCGTAACTGTTGTACAATTAGGTTTGCACTTAAAATGAACGAAATAGTAATAGTTTGACACAGAGACGCAGCAGTGGAATGAATTGGCAAAAGATACAGAATAGCGTTTTATTGGATTGGAATTATTAGAAAATATGCGATAATACCAATGCCTTTTCTATAATATAGCATAGATTTTCTTTGAAAAAATTATGTGCATAAAGGTATAAATCAAAATGGATAATCATTTTTTTTGTGCACAATAACGGAACAGGTACATGCTGATTGGCAGATGTGCCATATATGGCACATCATTTTCTTCTTCATCAAATCAGAATCTATCGTCTGTAGTAATAAATTAAAAAGTTCGGTAAAATACTACTACAGTTCAGTGGAAAAAGCAATTCTTGCCTGAGGAATATGCTAAACTGAAAAAAATCGAAGTTTGGTAAATTTTGGGAGCAAGGTGCTAATGATGATGGATTATGTAGTTATTATGCGTGGCTTAAGAGAAGACAACGATGTAAAACAAAGGGAGGTGGCGGAGTATCTGAACATAGACCAAAGAGTCTATTCCAGGTATGAGCGCGGGCAGAATGCCATGCCGGTGCGTTTCATTCCTCTGCTTTGTGACTACTATAATGTATCAGCTGATTATCTCTTGGGCAGGACAAGGGAAAAGGATTTCCCCGGAGCCGACAGAAGCCGCAAGCTGGGGACCACCAGGAAAAACGGGTAAGACAAAACTGAAGAGGGTGCATGAAAGCTGGCTCGCTGTGCAAAGCGGCTTTGATGCAGTAAAAAAGAACGGCGCGCGCCGTTCTTTTTTCTGTGCATCATTCTTTTTTCTTGAGAAAAAACGGATGATCGGATATAGTATTAGATATGACGCTTTCTACAGGCAGCGTCATACAACAATCAGAAAAGCAGGAGCAGATGCATATGAAATGTCTTGTGCTGGCGGGCGGCAGGGGAGACCGGCTGTGGCCGCTGTCCAGGAAAAATTATCCCAAGCAGTTTATCAGTATCCAGAAGGATCATTCCATTTTTCAGGAAACGATTGCCAGGAATATTCCCTTCTGTGATGAATTTATCATAGTGACCAATAAAGAATACCAGTTTATCGTGGAAAACCAGATGAAGGCCTTCCAGGGCATCACCTACCGGCTGGTGCTGGAGGAGGTGGGGCGCAAGACGACGGCGGCCATTGTGCTCTCCTGTCTGCAGTTCCCTTTTTCCGAGCTGATGTTTGTGGTGGCAAGCGATCATCTCATCGACGGCCCTACCTACAAGGATGATGTGACGAAGGCTGCGGAGCTGGCAAAGGAAGGGTGGCTTATTACCTTCGGGATGGATATCCGTAAGCCGGAGACCCGTTTCGGATATATCCGCTGTCAGGGTGAGGATGTGGTGTCCTTCATTGAAAAGCCGGATGCGCAGACAGCGGCCTCTTATTTTCAGGCAGGGGATTATCTGATCAACAGCGGCATGTTTTTATTCCGCGTGGGAACGCTGATTCAGGAAATCAGGAAATTCTACCCGTGGCTGTATAATTCCTGTGAGGCGGCTTTTTATATGCGGAAGGTGAAGGGGCGCCATACCTTTTATCCCGCCGGGGTGCTGGAGGGGATACAGGCCGTTCCCATCGAAAAAAGCGTCTTTGAAAAGACCGGGAAAGGGAAGGTGATTCACAGCTCCTTCCAGTGGCAGGATATCGGCAGCCTGGAGGATTTGTCCCTTACCGGTATCCAGAGGGATGAGAGCAATCAGATCGTATACGAAAGCAGGAATACCACGGTGCTCAATCAGAGCGCCCGTCAGATTGTGGTGGCCAATAACCTGGAGGATATCACCATTATCAATACGGAGGATGCCGTTTATGTGGGCCGGACCGGGGAATCTGAAAAGCTGAAGGATATCATGCGGGAGAATCCGGAGGAGCAGCATTATTTTGACCAGGGGCGGGTGATATACAAGCCCTGGGGGACATATGAGCTTCTGAACGTAAATCCCATGTATGTAGTCCGTAAGGTAGTGGTTACCGAAGGAAAGACCATATACGCCCATCAGCATGCCCACCGGACGGAGCACTGGATCCTTGTATGCGGCCGGGCGCGGATTATCCTGGAGGGCGTGGAAGGGGAATATGGGGCCAATGACAGCATTGAGGTCCCGCGGAATACCACGCACCAGATTTCAAATATCGGGAATGAGCCGTTGGTTTTCATGGAGATTTCCACCGGTACCATGGTAGAGGAGCGGGATTTGATTTCCATCCGTTCCCGGGACCTGACGGAGGCGGAGCTGGGGTATCAGACGGAGCCCTTTGTGCGTCTGCTGCCTGCCTTCAAGGATTACCTCTGGGGCGGCACCAGGCTGCGGGATATCTATGGCAAAAAATGTGATTATGAGATTATCGCTGAAAGCTGGGAGCTGTCGGCGCATAAGGAGGGGCAGAGCATTGTGGCCTCAGGAAGGCATAAGGGCCTTCTTTTCTCAGAATACCTGGATCGCATCGGCAAAGAGGGCTGGGGCTGGAAATGCCAGCCTCTGGAGAGGTTTCCGCTTCTGGTCAAGCTCATTGACGCCAGGGAGAACCTGTCCGTGCAGGTGCATCCTGATGATGCCTATGCGCTGGAAAAGGAAAATGAATACGGTAAAAATGAGATGTGGTATATCCTGCAGTGTGAGCCGGATTCCTGCATTTACTGCGGCTTCCGGCGGGATGTGACCCGGGAGGAGGTGGAGCAGGCCGTCCGGGACGATACCATTCTTTCCCTGCTAAACCGCGTGCCCATCAGACAGGGGGAGGCATTCTTTATCCCGGCGGGAACGGTGCATGCCATCGGCAGGGGAAGCCTGATCTGCGAAATCCAGCAAAGCTCCAACTGCACATACCGTCTGTATGATTATAAACGTAAGGACAAGTATGGAAATTACCGGGAGCTTCATCTGGACAAGGCTCTGGCGGTAATGGATTATAACCGGTATGAGGTACAGCGTTTTGACAGCGAGACGATAGAAACACCTGCATATGTGTGCCATATTTTAAGCCGTTGCAAGTATTTTGAATGCATCAGCTGCAGGCTCCATGGAACCTATCAGCTGGAAGGGGACGGAAACTCCTTCTATTCCGTGTTATGTGTGCAGGGAGAGGCGTCCCTGCGATGCGGGGAAGGCGGAAACGGCGCGGAGCTGGCGATGAAGGCCGGCGACAGTGTCTTTATTCCCGCCGGGGAAAGAAAATTCCTGCTGGAAGGTGACGGAGAGCTGATTATCACTCATATTTAAAAAGCTGTTCCGGCGAACCTGCATGTGCCGGAAATGATACTGGCCGGAAATACATCGGTTGGAAACTGACCAGCCGGAAACCGTAACCGGTCGACCTATCTGTAATCAAAGACTGCGCCGAATCCCTTTCCCTGGATTCGGCGCAGCCTTTCATGTTATTTTTTCAAAAAAACCGTATATCCCCTGCTGTTCAGCAGCTTCGCCGCCTTTTCAATAGCAGCTTCTTCATAAAACTCAATCCTCAGGACACCGTCCTCCGATTCTCTGTTATGTACAATCCCTATATTTTTGATGCTGATGTTGTTGAGGGCCAGCAGCGTGGCCACAGACGCCAGGGAACCGGCTTCGTCGGGAATTTCCACATTTACCGTATAAACCTTCTTAATCGGCCCGCTGGAGGCGTCTATGAAGGAATCCCGGTAATTCCGGGCGCAGTCAAAGAAGTCATACAGATGGCCGGCGTCGTGCCTGTCAATTTCATCCTTTACCTTTTCCAGGGAGCTGATATAGCGTTCCAGCAGCCGGGAGATATTTTCTCCGTTGGTGAGGCAGATCTGCTGCCACATGACGGTGGAGGAGGAAGCGATGCGGGTGATATCCTTAAAGCCTCCTGCCGCAACCAGCTTCATGATGCCGTCCTCATTGTCGCTCGACTTTACCAGATTTACCAGGGAGGAGGCGATTACATGTGGCAGATGGCTGATGGCCGCCGTCACATAATCGTGCTGCCTGTAGTCCAGAATCAGAGGAATGGCGCCCATGGCCTTTACCAGCGCGGCATAGCGTTCCAGCTGCCTGCGGGGGACATCCCGGGTGGGGGTCAGGATATAATAGGCATTTTCAAGAAGAGAAGCTTTGGAGTTCTGGTAGCCAATCCGCTCGCTGCCAGCCATGGGATGCCCGCCGATGAAGCAGGAGGTCAGGCCCAGCTGTTCGATGTGCTCGTGGATCGTGGTTTTTACGCTTCCCACATCGGTGAGGATACAGCCGTTCTCTTCCGCATTCAGAAGAAAAGAACGGATGAGCAGCAGATTACTGTCATTCTGGGAGACGGGGGCGCATAAAAATAAAAAGTCGCAGCTGGTAAATGCAGCGCCGTTGTCTTCTCCGATATGATCTGTGATTTCGTCTGCAGTGCCCTCTGCAAGGGCCAGCTTCAGCGTTGCAGGATCGGTGTCGCAGGCGCGGATAAAGCAGCCGGGATAAGCGGCGCGGATTGCTTTGGCGATGGAGCCGCCGATCAGACCAAGCCCCAAAAAGGCAAAAGTCATTTGTTCCATGGATGTTTACTCCTTCATTTCCGCACAGACAGCGGGCAGGGAGAGTTTCCTCCTTTACCCGTCCGCGCAGGGTATTTGGCTTCTGATGCGCGGGCCCGCAGAAGAGCCGTCACACGAAAGGAAAGCTTTGTTACCGGAAAGTCCGGCCAGCCAGCCTTGCGTAAGGTGTGAGCTCTTCTGTGAGCCGGGCAAATTTTTCAAAGGTCAGTGACTGAGGGCCGTCGGAGAGCGCATGGGCGGGATCATTATGTACCTCGATCATCAGCCCGTCCGCGCCGCAGGCCACGGCAGCCTTGGCGAGAGGTGAAACATATTTGTATACGCCGGTGGCGTGGGAGGGATCTACGATGACAGGAAGGTGGGTCTTTTCCTTCAGTACGGGAACCGCGCTGAGATCCAGTGTGTTCCTGGTAGTGGTCTCAAAGGTACGGATGCCTCTTTCACATAATACTACATTGGGGTTGCCCTCCGCAATAATATATTCTGCGGCGTTGAGCCATTCGTCGATGGTGGCGCTCAGGCCTCTTTTCAGAAGGACGGGAAGACCGGAACGGCCCGCTTCCTTTAAAAGGATGAAGTTCTGCATGTTTCGGGCGCCGATTTGAATCATGTCCACGTACTTTACTGCGGCTTCAATGGCTTCATTGCTCACCACCTCGCATATGGTTGCCAGCCCGGTTTCCTTTTTGGCTTCCTGCATGTAGCGCAGGCCTTCTTCCTCCAGGCCCTGGAAGGAGTAGGGGGAGGTCCTGGGCTTGTAGGCGCCGCCGCGGAGTATGGTGGCGCCGGCGGCCTTCACCGCATGGGCGATGGACATGAGCTGCTCCTGGGTTTCCACGGCGCAGGGACCTGCCATGATGGTCAGGTTGTCAGGGCCGATTACCGTGGGGCCGACCTGGACGACGGACGGTTCGGGATGGAATTTTTTATTGGCCAGCTTGTAGGTTTCCGTTACGGGGACGATTCGGTCCACATCCTTGAAGCTGATGAGGTTTTCGGTGGACAGACGGCTTTTGTCGCCGACAACGCCGATGATGGTTACCTCTGTGCCCTGGGAAAGATGGGCGTTCAGCCCGCTTCCCTCAATATATTCCTTGATTGCCGTGATACTGGACTCGGCGGCCTGGGGTTTCATTACAATAATCATGGGACGGCTTCCTTTCTTTGATAAAATGCAGATGCGAAGGTATCTAACAGCTGCAAATGTTTTTTAGTCAGTAATAATGCATGCAGCTATTAATATAGCACTTTAACGCGCGAAAGTCAACCGGTTGAGGAAACAGATTCTTGTTAAACAGGAACCGGCCGGAGAAACGGATACTTTTTAAATAAAAACGGATGATTTTTATTTAAAAAAAGCGCAGCGGTTTATGCATTCGGCTGAGGCGGCAGCATGGTATAAGTGGCTTTTCCCTGATTTTACGGGCTTTCGCAGGCCCTTGTGAGAGGCTGGAGATGAAAGAGCGGAATGTCCAAAAAATAACTTGTATAAAATGTTGAAAATTGCTTGTAAAATTTTCTGACATTTAGTAAAATATACCCATGGGGTTCTGGAAGAGAATTTAAGTGGATTGGGGACTTTGACAGAAAACCCGGAAATCGCATAATACGGAGGAATTCAGTATGAACATTTACACAACAGACAAGATTCGTAACGTTGTTCTTCTGGGACATGGCGGATCAGGCAAGACTAGTTTAGTAGAAGCAATGGCGTATTTGTCCGGAATCACATCCAGGATGGGAAAGGTGGCCGATGGAAATACGGTCAGCGATTTTGGCAAGGAAGAGCAGAAGAGAAAATTTTCAATCAGCACGTCCGTTGTCCCGATTGAATGGGAGGGTGTGAAGATTAATATATTGGATACCCCCGGTTTCTTTGATTTTGTCGGTGAAGTGGAAGAAGCAGTCAGCGCTGCGGATGCGGCTATCATCGTTATTTCCGGTAAGGCCGGCGTGGAAGTGGGAACCCAGAAGGCATGGGAGCTGTGTGACAGATACAAGCTGCCCCGTATGGTGTTCGTAACGGATATGGATATCGATAACGCTTCCTACCGTCAGATCGTGGAGGATATGACCAATCTTTACGGAAAGAAGATTGCACCGTTCCATCTTCCCATCCGTGAAAATGAGAAATTTGTGGGATACATCAACGTTATTTCCGAGACCGGCTACAGATGGCAGGGCAAGGAGGTTGTGGAATGTGACATTCCTGAATACAATAAGCCGAATCTTCAGATTTGCCGTGATACGCTGATGGAAGCGGTTGCGGAGACCAGTGAAGAATTCATGGAAAGATATTTTGGCGGCGATACCTTCTCCGAAGCGGAGATCAGAGCGGCGCTGCGTACCAATATCAATGACGGAAGCATCGTTCCCATGTCCATGGGCTCCAACATCCTGGGACAGGGCATCTATACGCTGCTGGATGATATCGTAAAATACCTGCCCAGTCCGGAGGGACGTGAAATCGCAGGCATTAATATGAAGACAAAGGATATTTACCAGGCGAATTATGATTTTGCAAAGGCAAAGAGCGCATTTATTTTCAAGACCATCGTAGATCCTTTTATCGGGAAATATTCTCTGATTAAGGTTTGCTCCGGTGTCCTTAAGACGGATGATACGATGCTCAATTACGATAAGGATATAGAAGAAAGAATCGGCAAGCTTTACGTGCTGCAGGGAAGCAAGCCCATTGAGGTGAGTGAGCTTCATGCCGGGGATATCGGCGCTCTGGCCAAGCTGACGGGAGCGAGAACGGGAAATACTCTTTCCACCAAGGCTACTCCCATTGAATTCGGCAAGGCGGAAATCTCCGTCCCTTATACCTCCAAGAGATATAAGGCTAAGAACAAAGCCGATATTGACAAGATTTCACAGTCTCTGACCAAGATGACCCATGAGGATCTGACACTGAAGGTAGTGAATGATTCTGAGAACCACCAGTCACTGCTTTACGGCATGGGCGATCAGCATCTGGATGTTGTGGTGAGCAGGCTCCTGAATGAATATAAGGTGGAAATCGAACTGAGCCAGCCCAAGGTTGCGTTCCGTGAGACTATCCGCAAGAAATCGGATGTGGAATATAAATATAAAAAGCAGACCGGCGGACATGGACAGTACGGCCATGTTAAGATGAAATTTGAGCCGCTGGGAGATCTGGAAAAGCAGTATGAATTTGCCCAGGAGGTAGTAGGCGGCGCTGTGCCGAAGAACTATTATCCCGCAGTGGAAAAGGGACTTCAGGAATCCGTCCAGAAGGGCCCGCTGGCCGCTTATCCGGTGGTAGGCGTGAAGGCTATTCTGTACGATGGCTCCTACCATCCTGTGGACTCTTCCGAAATGGCATTTAAGATGGCCACAATCCAGGCCTTCAAGAAAGGCTTCATGGATGCGGGACCGATTCTTCTTGAGCCGATTGCTTCTTTGAAGGTTACCGTGCCGGATCAGTATACCGGTGATGTTATGGGTGATTTGAACAAGCGCCGCGGCCGTGTCCTGGGAATGACTCCTATTGCAGGCGGAAAGCAGATCGTTGAGGCGGATGTGCCTATGACGGAGCTGTACGGCTATTGTACGGATCTTCGCTCTATGACAGGCGGCAGGGGAGATTACTCCTTCGCATTTGCCCGTTACGAGCAGGCGCCTTCCGATATTCAGGAGAAGGAAGTAGCAGCGAGAGCCGCTAAGGTTGCGGAAGGAAGCGATGAATAAAGTCTTTTTTAGAGAAGAAAAGCAGTAACTGTGAAGGAAGAACAGTTACGAAAAGGATTATAATATTGGGGTAAGGACGCCGAAGCTGTTGGGGGACAGCTTCGGCGTCCTTTTTTAGTAAATCTATACAAATATGACTGATTGATTCCGAAGTTTAATGCAAAACAAATAAAAACAATAAAAACCACAAATATAATGTTGATTTATGAATGATTTGGGTATATGATAGGAAGGTAAAAAGAAACGTAACTGCGAATGTATTTAACAGCTGCAAAGAAATGAACATATGATGCCCGCGGCCGTCAAACCATGGTACGGCGGGAAGCAGTCTTGTATATGACAGGAAAGGAGATTCCCATGAAGGTTTTGGATTCTAAATTTGTAAAGGATTTTATTAAGATGGCGGACGATGGTTATCATGAAGGCTGGCATGAACGAAACGGCGGCAATCTTTCTTACCGGATTCGGCCGGAAGAGGTGGAGACCATCCGCAGCAGGCTGAGCGACCGCGGCGAATGGACGCCAATCGGCGTGAGCGTACCGGATTTGGCAGGAGAATTTTTCCTGGTGACGGGCACCGGAAAATATTTCCGTAACATCATTGTAGATCCGGAGGCCTGCATTACCATTATAGAGATTGATGAAAAGGGTGAAAATTACCGCATCCGCTGGGGCCTGGTGGAGGGCGGCGGCCCTACCAGCGAACTGCCCACCCATCTGATGAACCATGAGGTGAAGAAGCGGGTGAGCAACGGTAAACACCGGGTTATTTACCATGCCCATACCACCAATGTCATCGCCCTCACCTTTGTCCTTCCGCTGAAGGATGAAATCTTCACCAGGGAGCTGTGGGAAATGGCTACGGAATGTCCGGTGGTGTTTCCTGACGGCGTAGGCGTAATCGGCTGGATGGTTCCGGGAGGAAGGGAAATCGCGCTGGAGACAGGAAAGCTGATGGAGAAGTACGATGCGGTTATCTGGGCACACCATGGCATGTTCTGCTCCGGAGAAAACTTTGACCTGACCTTCGGCCTGATGCATACCATAGAAAAATCCGCTGAGATTTTGATCAAGGTATTGTCCATGAAGCCTGACAAGCTTCAGACGATTACGCCTGACAATTTCCGGGATCTGGCCGGGGCCTTCCATTTACAGCTTCCGGAAAGATTCCTTTATGAAAAAGAAGAGTAACTGTAACCGGACGGTTACCAAGAAGCTGAATATGCTGTGATTATTTGGGAAACTGCCTGTAGGCGCAGCCTTTTCCTGCCGTGGGACGGCAGAAAAGAGGCATGCCGTACAGGCGGTTTTTTTATATGGGAAATCCCTGCCCCATTTTGGTAGCGCATCCGATGATTCCGGGGTTATCAACGGAAAGTGGACGGCAGCAGATGGCAGAATGTGAAAAACATCGCTTTTATATAAAAATGGAAATAAAAAAAGTCTGTATTCTTTTCATAAAAACGGAATTGTATAAAAAAACAAGGAATCTCACATTGCATTTCAGACTGATTTTTATATGATAGAAATAGAGGAACTGTGAGTAGCGGACAGTTGCAAAATGCAGGAAAGGGGACGGGCCCGTAAGGTCTGCCCGGTTCTTCGGCTGCAAAAATATAAGCCTGTATATACGGGCGGACAGGAGAGATGGGATGAAGATAGACTGGAGACAGGCAGAGGCCAGGGATGCTGAAATACTGAGTACAGACGGTGACAGCTGTACCGTACTGTTGGGAGCCGGCGGGGGAGGCATTTCCCTCCCTCAGATAAAGGGGACGGAGGAACGTTATCTCACAGGAGATGTGGAGGTGCTGGAGGAGCATTCCACGGCAATGATGTTCCGCTGCTTTCTTCCGGGGCAGGAGAAGGAGAACCTTTTTATGCGCTTCGGAATCCTGCCGCAGTTCAAAACGAGAATCTGCCTGGATCTGGATTTGCTGGATAACAGGACAATATTTACGAACCGCACGCCGGGCACGCTGAAGCTGGTGGTGCATGGGCAGCGCACGCAGCGGGAAGAGGTGGAACGTTTTGAACTGGGCATGGATGAAATGTTCCATGATGTAAAGGTGCGTTTTGAGAACTTTACCATGTCGGATACCATGCCGGAGGAATTCCCGGTGCCTTCAAAAAAGCTGGTGGATGAATTCGGCCAGTGGCTGGGGAAGGAATGGCCGGGAAAAATCCATTCCAGGGAGGAACTGAAGGAAAAGTATCAGGCGCTGGAAGGAAAGGCTGAGTATCCGTTCCCCGAATGGAATGTGTGGGGCGGTGATAAGACGAGGAAGCTGAAAGAGGGAACCGGCTTTTTCTCTACCTGCAAAACACCGGACGGCAGATGGCATCTTACCGATCCGGAGGGCTGCGATTATTTTTCTCTTGGCCCCTGCGGAACGCGGGCAGGTGAGTGGGGAAGGATTGACAGCTTTGAAAACTGCTGCGAATGGCTTCCGGAGGAGGATGCGCAGTATGCGGAATTTTTTGAGGAAGGCAGCAGGAGGAGGACTGCTTATATGCCGGTGGATCATTACAGGATGGCCAATTTCTCCGGCATGAATCTGAAAAAAATCTATGGGGATGACTGGAAGGAAAAATGGGAAGAGATTTCCTGCCATATCCTGATGAATAACGGTATTAATTCCCAGGGGAATTTTCCGGGGATCGCAGTGAATAACGGCAGAAGCAAAATGGCCTATGTGCGGGAGCTTCCTGATTTCCCGGTTACGGATACGCTGATCTTCAGGGATTTCCCGGATGTGCTGTCTCCGGAATATGAGGAAAAATCCCGCATCTATGCAGAGAAGCTGGAGGAATGGAAGCACGACCCCTGGCTGATTGGATATTTCCTGAGAAATGAACCGGAATTTAATTTTGTGGAAAATCTGGCAATTGCGGACGAGGTGCTGCGTAATCCGGCCCAGACCTTCTGCCGGAAGGGGCTGATTGCATTTTTAAAGGAAAGATATGTGACGATAGAGGCGCTCAATCAGGCCTGGAAAACGGATTTTGGCAGCTTTGCCGCGCTGGAGGGGCCTGTTGCGGACTGCTCCGCCCGTTATCCGGGTTCGCGGAAGGATATCCGGGAATTTTCCGGGAAGCTGATTACGGAGTATATCCGTGTACCGTCCGTGGCCTGCCGGAAAGTGGATCCCAACCATCTGAATCTGGGGCTTCGCTGGTCCAAGGCCTATAACGCGGATATGATGAAGGGGTGGGAGTATTTTGATGTGTTTTCCATCAACTGCTATGACTTCGACCCCACAAGGGACATGGATTTTGTGAAAAATGCGGGCGTGGATCTTCCCATCCTTCTGGGTGAGTATCATTGCGGCGCTCTGGATCGGGGGCTGACGGCCACCGGCCTGAAGGGCGTGGCAAATCAGGAGGAGCGCGGCGTGATGTGGCGGTATTTTGTGGAAAAGGTGGCGGCGCATCCTTACGGCGTGGCCGCACACTGGTTCCAGTATAACGATCAATTCTGCCTTGGCAGGTATGACGGGGAAAATTATCAGATTGGCATGGTGGATGTATGTATGCAGCCCTATCCGGAGCTGATGGATGCTGTATATGAAACCTCAAAGGTGCTGTACCAGGTAAAAAACGGGGAAAAACAGCCCTGTGGCAGAAAACCGCAGCCCATCCCCATGATAGGGTATTAAGCTTATGAGAGAAGAACGTATTTGGCGAAGGCCGCAGATAGTGCCGATGCCGCTGCAGACCGGGGAAATCAGTGAGCCGCAGATATGCTTAAACGGAACTGGCTGGAAGCTGTGCAGTGAGCCAGGAGAAGAATTCTGGAACAGGGAAGCGTCCGGGACCGTATGGGAGGATACACAGGTGCCCATGCAGCGGACTCCTTCCGAACGGGAATATGCGTATGCCTTTGAGCTGGAGATCCCGGAGGCGTGGAAGGGACACCGGATTTTCCTGCGTTTTGACGGGGTGAACTGCAGGACGCGCGTTTTTGTTGACGGCAGGCCTGCGGGAGAGCACTACGGCGGTTTTGTAAGCTGGGATTGTGAGATAACGGAGGAAGCCGCATGCGGAGGGCGGCACTGGCTGGTTTTGGGGGTGACGGATGATCCGGGCGGAATCTGTCCGTTCCATTTCGGGGGTATCATCCGGGATGTGACGCTGTTTGCGCTGCCCCGGACGTATCTGTCCCGGCTGCATGCGGATGTTTCCTTCGACGATACTTATACGGATGCCGGGCTTACGGTTTATACGCAGCTGCAGGGCGGCGGGGGATGCATTTCGCTCTCCTTATGTTCTCCTTCCGGTGAAGAAATCCTTCTGGAAAAGCAGGAGCTGCAGGCCGGGCAGGAGCATACGGAAACTTACCGGGCAGCAAGGCCGCTGAAATGGGACAGTGAACATCCCTATTTGTATACGCTGACGGCCAGCGTGTGGGAGGATGGCCTCTGCACGGAAA
This sequence comes from Eisenbergiella massiliensis, assembly GCF_003435485.1. Taxonomy (NCBI): domain Bacteria; kingdom Bacillati; phylum Bacillota; class Clostridia; order Lachnospirales; family Lachnospiraceae; genus Eisenbergiella; species Eisenbergiella massiliensis. The sequence goes on along the minus strand of NZ_QVLV01000013.1, from coordinate 123,546 downwards.
AAGCTTCCCGCCGTATCGGCTTCCGTGAGATAAAAAGGGTGGGAAACCAGGTGTTCCTCAACGGCGCTCCCCTGAAGCTGCGGGGGATTAACCGGCACGATATCCATCCCGTAACCGGCAGGGCCATAACCCATGAACTGGTGGAAGCGGATGTGCGGCTTTTCCGGGAGGCCAATATCAATTTTATACGCACCAGCCATTATCCGCCGCGGCCGGACTTCCTGGAGCTGTGCGATGAATACGGGATTTATGTGGAGGATGAAACCGCTGTTGCCTTTCTGGGGCAGGAAATTGACTGCAGGGAAAATGATCCGGAATTTACCTCCCGATTTATGGACCAGTTTGCAGAGCTGATCGAACGGGACAGATCACATCCCTGTGTTATTTTGTGGTCCCTGGCCAATGAGAGCTTCTGGGGAACCAATATCGCCATGCAGAATGCATATGCCCATCAGGAGGATCCCTCCCGTCTCACTATCTTCAGCTATCCAATCACCCAGCATGAGGAGGATGATCGGGCGGATATCTGGAGCATGCATTATGCGGCCTGGGATCAGGCATCCGATGCTTTGGTGGACAGCTTTAACCGCAGCTGCCATGAGCCGCTTCCCTGGCCGGTGCTGCATGACGAATCCACGCATATTCCCTGTTATGACAGAACGGATCAAAGGAGAGATCCGGGGGTGCGGGATTTCTGGGGAGAGACTATAAGCCGTTTCTGGGATAAAATCTGGAATACGCAGGGAGCGCTGGGCTGCGCCATCTGGGCCGGCCTGGATGAGGTGTGGCTTGCTTCCGGCCGCCGTAACCACTGGGGAGCCCCCTGGGGGATCCTGGACGGCTGGCGGCGGAAAAAACCGGAGTTCTGGCATGTGCGTAAGGCTTATTCTCCTATCCATATTACGGGGGAGCCGGCGGCAGAGGGGGACTTTGTTTCTCTTGGCATCGAGAACCGGTTCAATCATACTAACCTGCAGGAGGTGGGGATTGCCTGGCGTCTGGGAGATAGCTCAGGCAGGATGCAGGGGCCGGATCTGCCTCCGGGGGGAAAAGGAAGCCTGTTGATCCCGGCGCCCTTTCTTGCAGGAGAGCAGCTGACTCTGGAATTTACAGATCCCTTCGGCAATCTGGTGGATGATGGGTGCTGGCAGCTGGCGGCCCCTGCTTTGACCCTGCCCGCATTTTCCGGAGGCGCGCCGTCCCTTCGGGAAGCCTGCGGCGGACTGCTGGTGGAGGGCAGACGGTTCCGGTTGTATTTTTCAGGGAAAACGGGACTGATTTCTGCAGGCTATGTAAATGATGTACCTGTGGTTACAGGAGGCCCCTTCCTGCAGCTGACCGGCCTGGCGCTTGCGCCCTGGAAGCTGGAAAAGCTGGAATCGGAAACCGCGGAGAGCTGTGCGGCAGTCAGCATTTCCGGCAGCTATGGAAAGGTGAGTGTACGTTTCCGGATTGCCATCGATAATGAAGGGCTGATGGAAACAACATACGAAATCCTGGAGATGCCTTATCCCAGCCCGCGGAAGCTGGCCATGCGGGTGGGGGATGATACGGATTCCGGCGGTTATGAGGAGGTGGGGATCTGCTTTATGGTGCCCCGGGAGATGGATCTGCTCTCCTGGAGCCGCAGGGGCCTGTGGAATACGTATCCTGACTGGCATATCGGCCGTCTGCAGGGCAGCGCTTTAAAGCATAATCCTTACGGCGTATGCCGGACCGGCGTGGCGCCGGAATGGGATTGGCAGCTGGATGAAAAGGATACGGTACTGTTTGGAAAATATGATACAGGGCGCAGGGGGACGAGAGATTTTTGCAGCATGAAGGCGCATGTCATCAGGGCGGCCATGAGCGCGCAAAACGGCGGTCAGGCATTTACAGTGCTGTCGGACGGAACGGATTGTGTACGCGCACAGCTGACCCACAATCCGGAGGCAGTCATTGGAAAAACAGATGGCCTGGTATCCTATCAGGGCAGCTGGCTTTGCCAGAAAACAGGAAATCTGAGCAGGGAAGGAACGGAAATGTGGTCCAACACCGAAGGGGATGCCTGTATCTGCCATTTTACAGGAACAGGCATTGCCTGGATTTCCAGCTATGATATCCTGGGAGGCATGGCTGAAGTCTATGTGGACGGGGAATTGATGGATGATTCCATTTCCCTGGGCGTGCGTCTGCTGACACCGGGAATTGCGCGGGGCTATGAGAAGGATGCCGGACGTCTCGTTTATGCGGCGGAAGGACTTGCGATGGGAGAGCATACCCTGAAAATTGTTGTGAAGGGAGAACGGGCGCCGGGCTCCATGGGAGCCTATGTCTTTATCGATCATTTCCTTGTTTTCGGGGAAAATGATTATGGGGATACACGGTTGATTATAGACAGCGAGTTTAATTATCCCGAGCTTTCCTGGGGATGCTATACGAAAGAGCCGGTCACCGTTTCCACCGGATACTCCCGGAAGGTTTATACGAAGCTGGGCAATGAGGAATAGGTCAAAAAAAGTCGGATATCCCGCAGAATATTACGGGGTATCTGACTTTGTTTTTTTACCGGAATGAAGTCTGGGCGGGGAGGCTTTCTTTTTGGGGATTTTTTCTCCTTTTGATATAAGCGGCGGCTCCGGCAGTACGGGGGATTTGATTTTATCCCGTGCGAATTCCAGGTAGAAGCTCTGAATTTTCAGCTTATTTTCCTCGTACATATCCAGAGCCTGGTAAAGCTCCTTGTAATAGCCGAACAGGATACGTTTAGTGCGGATGGTTTCCCGCAGGTCGATTTTGCTGTCCACCAGACTGCCCTTTGTTTTTACATAGTAATAAATGGGCCTGGTCTCCACGCGGATATTGGAAACGTATTTCAGGTATTCCAGATTGAATTTGAAATCCTCGCACCAGTCCAGCTCACGGGAAAAGAACAATGCGTTGTCCCGTATGATATCCATGCGGTAAAATTTATTCCAGGTGACGCCATAATAGAAATTGGCGGGGGATTTCATCATATATCTGGCAAACTCCGCCCTGCTCATCAGGCTGGACTCTGGGATATGGCCCTTGATCCAGATTTTTCTGCCAATGACGCGGTAATAATCGGTGATTACCATTTCCGAACCGGTCTGCATGGCCTTCAGCAGGATTTCAGTAGCGTCCCGTGTAATCCAGTCGTCCGCATCCACAAACTGTATGTATTCCCCGCGGGCCAGCTGCAGCCCCAGGTTCCGGCTTTCCGACACACCGGAATTTTCTTTGCGTACAACGCGCAGGCGGGAATCCTTTTTCTGGTATTTGTCAAGGATGACGCGACTGTGATCGGTGCTGCCGTCGTCCACAGCGATAATTTCCAGATGGGTATAGGTCTGCCTGAGCACGCTGCACAGACAGCGTTCCAGGGTTTGCTCCCGGTTATATATGGGAATAATAATGGTAATCAGAGGATTTTCCAATTCCATGCTCTGCCTTTCTTAGTTTTATTTTGCTGTTAAAGCCGCAGTTTTGTTCACGTCCCGCTTTGCTGATGCGGTATGGCTTCGTAACTGTTGCGCTGAACGGACAGTTATATGGCCTGAATTAATGCTGTATCTATTTTAGCATGAGGGAGGGGAAGGAAACAAGAAGAAAAGATGTATGCAACAGCGCGGCATCCCGGTGTGGGCTGGCCGGGTGCGGAAGCATTGCTATGGGAGGAAGATTGTGGTACAATGAACTGGTTTACAGGAACCGCACCAGTTCCTGGCAGGAACTGGTGGAAAGTAATTGCCGGCCCTTTGGCTGCCGGCAGGGAGGAGCTTTTATTATATGAAGAAAGGCGTTTTATACACGATTTTAGGAGTGTTGGCGGCTGCTGTAGCGTTCATTTATTATTATGTGACACTGCCGGCCATCAATATTCATTCCAGCGGGTTCTGGTTTTTCATCATGGCGGCGATTGTGGCTGTGATGGTGGTTTATACGATCCGCAAGGCGGGAAAGGATATGGCGGGAACGGGAGGCGTGGCCCTGCGTTTCAGCCTGAAGGAGCATAAGCCTTTAAAATTTTTGGGAATCCTGCTGCTTTTACTGCTGGCTGCTTACGTAATCGGAAGCATTCTGTCTTCCCCTATCGTCAATGCGAAGAAGTACCAGCAGCTTTTAACGTTGGAAACCCGGAATTTTACGGATGATATCAAGGAAGTGGATTACCGCACGATCCCCCTTTTGGATAAGGATTCGGCGGCGCTTCTGGGAGACAGGAAAATGGGCAGCCTGGTGGAGATGGTGTCCCAGTTTGAGGTGGCTGATGACTATACCCAGATTAACGTAAACGGCGTTCCGGTACGTGTGACGCCGCTGGTATATGCCAGCCCTATTAAGTGGCTGACCAACCAGAAGAACGGAATCCCGGCTTATATGCGTATTGATATGACCACTCAGGATACGGAATGTGTGATGCTGGACGAGGGAATTAAATATTCCAAATCCGAATATTTTAACCGCAATCTTTACAGGCATCTTCGCTTCCAGTTCCCGACCTATATTTTCGGTGATCAGATTTTCTTTGAAATCGATGATAACGGCGTGCCATACTGGGTATGCCCCGTGAAGAAATTCAATATCGGGCTGTTTGGCGGCGAGACCGTGGGAAGAGTAGTGCTCTGCAATGCGGTAACCGGCGAATGCACGGATTATGACGTAGAGGATGTTCCACAGTGGATTGATAAGGTGTATTCCGCAGAGCTTCTGATGCAGCTGTATGATTATCATGGCATGTACCAGCATGGCTTCTTCAACAGCGTGCTGGGACAGAAGGACTGCCTAGTGACCACCAATGGCTACAACTATATTGCGCTGGATGACGATGTCTGGGTATATACGGGCATTACCTCCGTAAACGGTGACCAGTCTAATGTAGGCTTTGTGCTCATAAATCAGAGAACCATGGAAACCAGATTTTACAGGGTGGAGGGCGCCACGGAAATGTCCGCCATGTCCTCCGCGGAAGGGCAGGTACAGAACCTGGGCTACCGGGCCACCTTCCCCCTGCTTTTGAACATTGCGGATGAACCCACTTATTTCATGGCTCTGAAGGATGCCGCAGGCCTGGTGAAAAAATACGCCATGGTAAACGTGCAGAAGTACCAGTGGGTGGCCATCGGAGATACTATACAGGCCTGTGAGAAGAGTTACAACGAACTGCTGAGCACCAACGGCATCGTAAGCCAGAATACTGAAGCATATGTGGATGTTTCCGGCATAATTGAATCCATTTCCCCCGTAGTTCTGGAAGGAACCACCCATTATTACATCTGCATCAAGGGAAATGAGAATATTTTTGATGTGGATCTGTCGGATGACAGCCTGATTGGAATCGTCCGCTATAATCCCGGAGACTCTATCAAATTCCAGTATAAAGACGAAGGCGGCCTGAATCCGGTTAAGACCCTGGAGTAAATTGACTGCCAGGCGCCGGATAAGAGTGACAAAGCTATTGACATTTCCCGGGAAAAAGGATAGAATAATCCCTAGTTTCCGGGAAATTTCAGAAGATTTTCACCGGCAGAAGTAAAAAGAGCAAGAGACATGGAAGAGGAGTAATAAGGAACCTGGCCTTTTCAGAGAGCCGCCGGATGGTGTGAGGCGGTAAGGAGAAGTCCCCAACTCGCCTTGGAGTCCTCCGGGGGAAGCCTGTTCATGCAGGAGCAGGAAAGTAGTCCGGAGCGGGAATTCCCGTTACAGAACAATAAGTGCGTACCGGTTTGCAGTCAAAGCAGACGGTACGAATTAGAGTGGTACCACGGAAACAAGCCCTTTCGTCTCTAACCAGGAAGAAAGGGCTTTTGTTATGCGGCGGGACAGCCTGTATGCGGTTATTAATACGAGGTAATTTTAACAGCGCGGCAGTTGCCCGCCAGCTTTTAAACGGCAGTAAAAAGGAGGAAGCTATGGCAGCACCATACAATCACAGAGAGATTGAAGAAAAATGGCGTAAGGAATGGGAGGCCCATCCCATCAACGTCAACGACGGAAAGAAACCCAAATACTACTGTCTGGACATGTTTCCCTATCCTTCAGGAAACGGACTTCATGTAGGGCATTGGAGAGGCTATGTCATTTCCGATGTGTGGAGCCGTTATAAAATGTTAAACGGCGGCCATTATATCATTCATCCCATGGGCTGGGACGCATTCGGCCTTCCCGCAGAAAATTATGCGATTAAAATGGGAGTTCATCCCGCTGTATCCACGGCGGATAACGTATCCAAAATCAAGAGCCAGATCAAGCAGATCGCCGCTCTGTATGACTGGGATATGGAAGTCAATACCACCGATCCGAATTTCTATAAGTGGACCCAGTGGATTTTTGTAAAAATGTTCAAGGCAGGGCTGGCATATGAGAAGGAAATGCCCATCAACTGGTGTCCTTCCTGTAAGACGGGCCTGGCCAACGAAGAAGTGGTAAACGGTAAATGTGAACGCTGCGGCGCCGAGGTTACCAAGAAGAACCTGAAGCAGTGGATGCTGAAAATCACAGCCTATGCGGATCGCCTGCTGAACGATCTGGACAAGCTTGACTGGCCGGAAAAGGTAAAGAAGATGCAGACCGACTGGATCGGTAAATCCTACGGCGCTGAAGTGGACTTCCCGGTAGAGGGCAGCGATGAGAAGATCACCGTTTACACCACAAGGCCGGATACCCTCCATGGGGCGACCTTTATGGTCCTGGCTCCGGAGCATGCGCTGGCGGCAAAGCTTGCCACCCCTGAAAATAAGGAAGCCGTGGAAAAATATATCTACGAGGCATCCATGAAATCCAACGTGGACAGGCTTCAGGATAAGGAAAAAACAGGCGTGTTTACGGGAACCTATGCCATCAATCCTTTAAACGGCGCAAAGGTTCCGATCTGGCTTTCCGATTACGTGCTTGCAGATTATGGCACGGGCGCGATTATGTGCGTTCCCGCCCATGATGACAGAGACTTTGAATTTGCCAGAAAATTCAATATTCCTATAATCCAGGTAATTGCCAAGGATGGTAAGGAAATCGAAAATATGGAAGAAGCCTATACGGATGCTTCCGGCACCATGATCAATTCCGGCGAATGGAACGGCATGGAAAGCGCGGTGCTCAAGAAAGAAGCACCTGTGATGATTGAAAAAATGGGAATTGGCCGCAAAACAGTTAATTATAAGCTGCGTGACTGGGTATTCTCCCGCCAGCGTTACTGGGGCGAGCCTATCCCGATTGTTCACTGCCCGAAGTGCGGCTGCGTACCGGTGCCGGAGGATCAGCTTCCGCTGCTTCTTCCCGAGGTGGAATCCTATCAGCCTACAGGAACGGGAGAATCCCCTCTGGCCGACATTGACTGGTGGGTAAATACCACCTGCCCTGTCTGCGGCGCGCCTGCGAAGCGAGAGACCAATACCATGCCTCAGTGGGCCGGCTCCTCCTGGTACTTCCTCCGCTATGTGGACAATAAAAACGACAAGGAACTGGTGAGCCGCGAGAAAGCGGACAAATATCTGCCGGTTGATATGTATATCGGCGGTGTTGAGCATGCGGTGCTTCATCTGCTGTATTCCCGTTTCTACACCAAGTTCCTGTGTGATATCGGCGTAATCGATTTTGACGAACCTTTTGTCAAGCTGTTCAATCAGGGTATGATTACCGGAAAGAACGGCATCAAGATGAGCAAGTCCAAAGGAAACGTGGTGTCCCCGGATGATCTGGTAAGAGATTACGGCTGTGACTCCCTGCGTATGTACGAACTGTTCGTAGGGCCGCCGGAGCTTGACAGCGAATGGGACGACAGAGGAATCGACGGCGTAAATCGTTTCCTGAACCGTTTCTGGAATCTGGTTATGGACAATAAGGACAGCGGCGTGCAGGCCACGAAGGAAATGGTGAAGGTACGCCACAAAATGATCCATGAAATCACCACCAGACTGGAAAACTTCAGCCTCAATACGGTAATTTCCGGCTTTATGGAATATACCAACAAAATGGTGGATATGGCAAGAAACGGCGGTATCGACAAGGAAACACTGCAGACGGCGGTAATCCTTCTGGCTCCTTTTGCACCGCATATCGGCGAAGAGCTGTGGCGCCAGCTGGGCGGAACCGATTCCGTATTCCATGCGGTATGGCCGGTAGCCGACAAGGCGGCCATGGCGGATGACGAAAAGGAAGTGGCAGTTCAGGTGAACGGCAAAACCAAGCTGGTTGTCACCGTACCCGTTGATATCAGCAAGGAAGACGCCATTGCGGAAGGCAAGAAAGCGCTGGAAGCAGCAGGCAAGCTGAGCGGCACTGTGGTAAAGGAAATTTATGTTCCGGGCAAGATTATTAATATTGTTGTGAAGCCTTAATATGGCTGAATAAAAGGGCTTACCGGAAACTCTCCGGCAGGCCCTTTTGTATCTGCTGAGGAAATAAATACGGCTCATGGACGGCAGAGAGAATGCCGCAAGCCGGAGATTAAGCAGTAAAGGCAGGTTTCGTAAAATGTCGGAGACAGGAGCTGTTATGAAGGGAGCAAAAATGAGTACAGTACTTATAATAGAGGATGATATGGATCTGCAGGAGGGGCTTGCCTACTCCCTGGAAGCAGAAGGCTATTCGATCATTGCGGCTTCGACCATGGAAGAGGGGGAAGGGCAGTTTAGAAAAAACGCCTGTGATCTCATTCTTCTGGACTGCAACCTGCCTGACGGGAGCGGCTTTGAGTTCTGCGAACGGATCCGCCGCCTGGCACAGACGCCTGTGCTGATGCTCACCGCCCGGGATTCCGAGCTGGACGAGGTGAAGGCCCTGAATCTGGGAGCGGACGACTACCTGACCAAGCCCTTTTCCCTTTCGGTGCTGAAAGCGAGAATCCACAGCCTTCTGCGCCGCAGCCCGGAGCCGCAGAAGCTGTATTCCAACGGTATCACACTGGATAAAGCCGCATGCAGGGTATGGAGGGGAGAGGAAGAGCTTGCCTTCAGCTATCAGGAATACCGGCTGCTGCTTTATCTCATGGAAAATAAAGGGCAGGTGCTGAGTAAGGAGCAGATCCTGTCGCAGCTGTGGGACGGCCAGGGTAGATTTGTGGACGAAAATACGGTGTCTGTGAACATACGCAGGCTGCGGCTGAAAATAGAAAAGGATCCGGCCAGCCCTGAAATCATCCGCACGGTACATGGGCTGGGCTATTTCTGGAGGGAAGGATGATGACTATGCTTTGGTGGTGTATCTGCGGCGCACTGGCGGTCGCAGCCTTTTGGTATTACCGGAAATACAACGAACTTTACCGTGCAGCGGACGGAATGCTGGAGCAGGTGCTCTCGGAAGAACGGATAGAAATCAGCGGGCTGGAAGAGGGCAGGCTGTCCGCGCTGGCGGCCAAATGCCTGCGGGTTCAGGAAAAGCTGAATCTGGAAATCGGGAGGGCGCAGGAAGAAAAGGAGCAGGTAAAGCAGCTGATTTCCGATATGTCCCATCAGCTTAAGACACCGCTGGCCAATGTGCTGCTTTATGTGGAAATGCTCTGCAGGCAGGAGCTTCCTGAGGGCAGGCGGCAGGACTTCCTGGAGAAGCTGCGCAGACAGACGGAAAAAATAGACTGGCTGACAGCTTCCCTGTTCAAGATGGTGAAGCTCGAACAGGGCGTGATTTCTTTCCGGGAAGAGAACGCGGACATCTGCGCCGCGGTCCGCATGGCCGTATTCGCTGTTTATGAAAAAGCCGAAAAGAAGGAGATTGCCATAGAAGCGGAAGGCCTGAGAGAAACGATGCTGTGGCATAACCCGGAATGGACGGCGGAGATCCTGGTGAACCTCCTGGAAAATGCGGTCAAATATTCCCCGCCTCATTCCAAAATAAAAATTGGCCTGCAGCGCTATGAAACCTACAGCCGGATTCTGGTGACGGATCAGGGGATAGGTGTGCGAAGGGACGAGCAGTCCCTGGTTTTTCAGCGGTTTTACCGGGGAAAGGAGGTCCGGGCCCGGGAAGGGGCAGGAATCGGCCTGTATCTGTCCCGCCTGATTGCGGAACAGGAAAAGGGCTATCTGACGGTGGAACCTGCGCCCGGCGGAGGAAGCTGTTTTTCCCTGTTCTTGCAAAACTGTAAGAATCCAGCCCCGGCTTTGTAGCATTTCTGCAAGAAATCCCTGTTACAATAAGTTATGTAACAATTGTGAAAAAGAGGTAACAGCTCAGTCCAGCCTGAGCTGTTACAAAAAGAGGGAGAGCCAACCATGAATGCAGTGGAGACAACAGGACTGGGAAAAATCTACGGCCGGGGCGAAAATGCGGTAAGGGCGCTGCAAGATGTAACCTTCAGCGTAAAACAGGGGGAATTTGCCGCGCTGTGCGGTACGTCCGGCTCCGGAAAAACAACGCTTTTAAATCTGCTGGGCGGCCTGGATACGCCCACGGAAGGGAATATTATCATCCGCGGCCATTCCCTGGCGGGTATGTCTTCTGCGCGCAGGACGGTTTTCCGCAGGAGGAATATCGGTTTTGTTTTCCAGAACTACAGCCTGATGCCGGTGCTGAACGTGTATGATAATGTGGCTCTTCCTTTAAGCTTTGATAAAGGGAGGCATATGGATCATGCCTATATCCGGGAACTGCTGGAGGGACTGGGTCTGTGGGAAAAAAGGATGAAGCTTCCGGAGGAGCTTTCCGGCGGGCAGCAGCAGCGGGCTGCAATCGCCAGGGCTCTGGCAAACAGGCCGGCGGTCCTGCTTGCGGATGAGCCCACGGGAAATCTGGATTCCGCCACAGCGGCGGATGTGATAGGCCTTCTGAAGGCAAGCTCCCGGAAATATTCCCAGACGGTGCTTATGGTCACCCACAATGAGGTGATCGCCCAGTCCTGTAACCGGATCTTCAGAATAGAAGACGGCAGACTGTGCCCGGAAGGAGGGATGCTCCTGTGAAAACCATATGCGCCTTCGTCCGGCAGAATATGAGCTATTATAAAAGGGATACCGCGGCCTGCCTTGCCGCCGTTATTTTTGTGGCCGCCCTGCTTTCCGGGACAGGCTCCCTTCTGTACAGCAGCCGTATGGGAAATCTGGAAAACAACCGGCTTATTTACGGCGACTGGAATTATTATACGTTAAAAACCGGGCCTTTGATGCAGGAGCTGCGGGAAGGAGGGCGGCATCCGGATTACGATATTGTTTCCTATGGCTGCGTGGAAATGAAAAAGGTGCTCACTCAGCCCGGCCGGATCACCCTTCTGTATGGAGATGAAAATTACCGGAGCATGCTTCACCGCGAACTGCTGGAGGGCGTCTACCCCCAAGACAGAAACCAGGTGGCAATGGATCGTTATACCCTGCGTAATCTGGGGATTACAGGCGGCCCGGGCACACAGGTGGAGCTGGACGGCAGAACCTATACCCTTACGGGGATTCTGAGGGACAGATGGGCAGCATCCGTGGGAACGATGGAAGCCTTTGTAAGCGAGGACACGCCGGAGGAAACGGGCCGTGCCTTTGTGTTCCTGAAATTCGGGGAAGAAAGAAGGCTGCACTCTCAGTGGGAGGCCTTCTGCGCCCGGTTTGGCCTGCAGCCCGGGCAGATGGGTGAAAATGAGCCTGTCAACCGCTATCTTGGCGGCTCCCAGAAAGCTTCCCTGAAAACGCTTTGGAAGGAAGCCTTTGTGGATCGGGATGCGGATATTACTTATCTGCTTCTGCAATTAAAAAAGCAGTCAGACCCGGCAGGCGGAGGGATCCTTCTGCTCCTTGGCTTTTTCGGCGCCTTTGTTTTATATAGTGTATTCCGTATATCCATACAGAAGCGCCTGCCTCAATATGGCATACTCCGATCCATCGGCGTGGGAGACACCGGAATCTTCCGAATTATTTTCACAGAGCTGGCCGCTTTCCTGCTGCTGGGCTGGATTCCAGGCTTCATTCTGGGCAATCTGGCGGTAAAATCCCTTTATTCCCGGTTCAATACGGTTTTTCTCAGCAAGGGAATGGGAGTTTCCCAGGAAGCGCTTTCCCTCCCGGCAGCAGAGGAACTGCTGCAGCGTACCGCCTCCGCCGCGCGGACCTTTCATGTAAGTCTGTGGACTTCGGCCTCCTGCCTGCTGTCCCTGCTCATTCTTTTACTGCTTATCACCCTCATTTTTATCAGAAGGATACACCGGCAGGAGGCCGTGGAGCTGCGCAGGGAAAACCGCAGCATAAAATATGCCCGGACAACCTGCGCCCTCCGGAATAAAAGCCCGGCCCGCGCGCTTGTTTCCAGACTTCTATATCCGGGAAGGGCGGCATTTTTCAGCCTGCTTGTGTCCCTCGCCATGGGCGGCGTGATTTTCCTGTGCACCGATTATGTGATTATAAACACCAGGCTGCACGATGAACGCGCCCTGAAATCTGACGACGGACTGGGCGCCGGCTATCAGGTGCTCCTGGAGACAGGAGAGCGGATGAACAGCATACCGGAGGAAACCGCCCGGAGCATTGCGGACCTTCCGGGCGTGGAAAGGGTTCACACCGTAAGCGGCCTTCCCTGCCAGATCCTTTTTGCGCCAGGGGAATTCCTGTGGCAGGACTACTTTACGGAAGTCAACAGAGAATATCAGACGTTCTGCCACGGCATATCGGAGAAAACAGAAGACGGCGGCGTTGCGGTCAAATGCAATCTCCTCGGCTATGACGACGATCTGCTCGCCCAGCTGGAAGCTTTCCTTCTGGAAGGGAAAATCGATCCCGGCCAGATGAAGGAAAAAAATACAGTGATTTTGACAGCGATTATGGACGGACAGGGAAATTACGACAGCACCACAAAAAAAGCAGGGGATACCATCCTGCTGAAGGTTCCCAGCGGACAGGCTCCCCTTTCCCAATGCCGCAGCTTCCCGGAAAACCTGGAATATGAAACCAGGGAATTTACCATAGCCGCCATTGTCAGCCGCTCCCTGACCAAAGACCCCAATCTTTATACAGCCAATACCACGGATATCACCTACAGTATCCTTATGACCACACAACAGCTGCAGGAAAATTTTGCTGTCCGCGGCAGCAGCGTGCTGAGCATCATTAAAGAAGAAAAAGCAAAAGCCGCTCCCACGGCCGATTCCATCCGGGAAAAAATCGCCGCCCTGCCTGACTGTGTCCTCAAAGACTACACCCGGGCAATCGAACAAAAGGAACTGTACCTGCGCCAGAAAATGTTCTATTTTTATGCGCTCGCCCTGCTTTTTTTCCTGGCCGGCCTGCTGCACACCGGAAACAGCCTCAGCCACCTTATTTTTTCCAGAAGACATGAAATAGGCATCATCCGTGCCATGGGAATTTCAGACAGAAGACTCCTTACCCTCATCGCCAAAGAAGCCCTCCGCTATGCCCTCCTTTCCTCCCTCCTCATGCTAACGGCCACCGCCGCCGCCACCCGGGCCGCCTCCTATATCCTCAGCCACATTTACCTCTACCTCTCCGCCAAGGCCCCGGTCCCACCTTCCGCCATTACCGCAGCCCTCCTCATCAACCTCGCCGCCGCGCTGCTTGCCGTCACCCTCCCCACCCTCCACGCCCTCAAAACCCCCATACTCACCCAAATCAACCGCCAGAGGAATACCCCGTAACAACGCGGGGCATTCCTCTGGCACTCTTATTCACATTCATTTATCTACGTTTGATTATCTACGTCAATTCGCACCAGAAATTTTCCTTCCTAAATTCCTTTTCCTTCTCACAGCATCGTATCACCCTCCCTTTTCTATACATATTTCACAGAAAAATCACAGTTCCACCAACATTTTTACACATTTTGGGAATACATTTATTTTTAGAGTTGCCGTGCTGCGGCCGTGATGCTTTCCTGCGGGGCTGCGTTTCCGTGGGGGCGTTTCCGGGGGCTTTGGCCTGGCATGCTGGATCCGGCTGGGGCGGCGGGGGTTTTTCCGGATCCCTCTATGCCATGGAGATGAGACTGAAAATTGTGGAAGGCTTTCCTGACACAATTTTTGCCCCAGGCTCATCGCAATGCCCGGCATAACGGGATCCGGAAAAACCCCCGCCGCCCCAGTCGGATCCAGCATGCCAGGCCAAAGCCCCCGGAAACGCCCCCACGGAAACGCAGCCCCGCAGGAAAGCATCACGGCCTCACCCCACCGGCACCCAAAAATAATAGGAGGACAAAAAGATGATAGAAGTCAGTCATCTGGTGAAAAAATACGGCAGCCACTATGCTGTCAACGACCTTTCTTTCCGTGTGGAAAAGGGCCAGATCTATGGATTCCTGGGCCCCAACGGCGCGGGAAAATCGACTACGATGAATATTATTACCGGCTATCTGGCCCCCACCGCAGGCGAGGTAAAGATAAACGGCCATGATATGATGAAGGAGCCGGAGGAGGCCAAACGCTGCATCGGCTACCTGCCGGAAATGCCCCCTGTTTATCCTGATATGACGGTGGGAGAATACCTGCGTTTTGCAGCGCAGCTGAAACGGATTCCTTCCGGGAAACGGGAGGAGAGCATAGAAGAGGTCATGAAAATGACCCGTATCCTGGATATGAAGGACCGTCTGATACGCAACCTGTCCAAGGGCTATAAACAGAGGGTGGGGCTTTCCCAGGCGCTGCTTGGCTCGCCGGAGGTCATTATTCTGGATGAGCCTACCGTTGGCCTGGATCCCAAGCAGATTATTGAAATCCGCGATCTGATTAAAAGCCTGAAGGATAAGCATACGGTCATTTTAAGCTCCCATATCCTGTCCGAGGTCAGCGCGATCTGCGACCAGATCCTGATTATTTCCAAAGGCAGCCTGGCGGCCTGTGATACGCCGGAAGGGCTTACCAGGCTGATAACGGGTGAGGAGGAGCTGGAAATTACCGTAAAGGGCACCCCGGAGGAGCTACAGTCCGTTCTTGACGGCCTGGAAGAGATTGAGGGCAGCAGCCTGGAAAAAATATCGGAAACGCAGACAAAAGCGGTCATTAAAACAGGGGAGGACTGCGATATACGGGAAAAACTTTTTTATCTGCTTGCAGATGCGCGCCTGCCTCTAATGGATATGCATGTTACCGCCAAGTCCCTGGAGGATATTTTCCTGGAACTGACGGATTCGGAAAAAAATACCGGGGAAAAAGCCGGAGAAGCAGGCAGCAGGAAAAAGCTGCGCCTGGGACGTAAAAAAGAAGAAGCGGCAGAAGCGGAAGAATCAGAAGAAGCGCAGGAGGGTACGGACAATGACAGCGATTTATAAAAGAGAATTGAAAGCTTATTTCTGTTCCATGACAGGCTGGCTGTTCCTGGCGGCCAATATTTTCCTGTCAGGCCTGTACTTTTTTGCCCTGAACCTGCGTTTCGGATATTCCAGCATGGCGAACACGGTGTACAGCATTCTTTTTCTGCTGCTGATAACCGTTCCGCTTCTGACGATGCGCATGATGTCTGAGGAACGCAGACAGAAAACGGATCAGCTGATCCTTACCTCCCCGGTATCCGTGGGAAAAGTGGTGCTTGGGAAATATCTGGCGGCGGCCACGATTTTTACCATATCCACCCTTGTGATAGCGGTGTACCCGCTGATTCTTTCCCGGTTCGGGACGGTATCCTTCGGAGAAAGCTATACGGCGCTGCTGGCTTATTATCTGTACGGCTTAAGCTGCATTGCCATCGGCTTATTCATCTCTTCCGTGACGGAAAGCCAGGTCATCGCTGCGGTTCTGAGTTTCGGGGCGCTGTTTTTGGGATATATGATGAACAGCATTACCGGCCTGATTTCTTCCACAGGGAATCTGCTTACCAGAATACTGAATATATATGATATGACCAGCCGCCTGGAAAATATGATGCAGGGGACGCTGGAGCTGAAATCGGTGCTTTACTTTATTACGTTTACCGTGATATTCCTCTTTCTCACGGTTCAATCGGTACAGAAGAGACGTTATCAGGTTTCCGTAAAAAGCCTGCAGATGGGGGCCTACAGCACAGGGATGATCGCCATAGTGCTGGTGGCGGCAGTATTTTTAAATCTGGCGGCAGGAGAGCTGCCGGCCCGTTTTACCTCCATTGACATGACGGCGGAAAAACTTTATTCTCTCACGGATACGTCGGAAGAGCTTGCAAGGAATCTGTCGGAGGATGTGACAATCTACATACTGCAGTCTGAAGAAAAGCAGGATACCACCCTGAAGCAGACGCTGGATCGGTATACGGACCTTTCCGGACATATCAGGGTGGAGTATAAGGATCCGGTGGTAAACCCGAATTTTTATAAAGACTACACGGATGGCAATATCAGCATGAATTCCCTCATTGTGGTCAGTGACAAGCGGTTCAAGGTAATCAATTACAGCGATATTTATGAAACGCAGGTAGATTATACCACCTACAGCAGCACGGTGACGGGTTATGACGGAGAAGGACAGATCACAAGCGCCCTGGCCTATGTGACCAGCGACGACATGCCTGTGCTGTATACGCTGGAGGGGCAGGATGAGCTTACGCTTTCCACCGCATTCCAGAATGGGCTGACAAAGCAGAATGCAGCGCTTCAATCCATCAATCTCCTTACCCTGGAGAGCGTGCCGGAGGATGCCCAGGGAGTGCTGATTATGGCGCCTGTCAGCGATATTTCGTCCGATGATGCGGATAAGCTGATTGCCTATCTGGATAAAGGCGGGAAGATTTTGATGACCACCTCCTATGTGGATGATTTTGCCGCATCCATGCCGAACCTGCAGAAGGTTCTTGATTACTTCGGGCTGTCCGTGGTAAACGGGCTTGTGCTGGAGGGAGATTCCTCCATGTGCTACCAGCAGCCCACCTACCTGCTGCCGGAGGTAGCTTATGATTCCCTCACAAACGGCGTAGCAGGCAAAAAATATATTTTCATGCCTTATGCCCAGGGCATTACATCGCAGGAGACGGAGGGTGTGAGCATAACCCCTCTGCTTACCACCTCAGCGTCCTCCTATTCTAAGACTGATATCAATCAGGCGCAGACGGTAAATATGGAAGACGGCGACGCGGCAGGCCCCTTTGACGTGGGCGTTCATGCGGAAAAGACACTGGAGGAAGGCACAGCGCAGCTGACGCTGTTTACCTCGGAAAATCTGTTTACGGACAATGCAAACACCATGGTGGCGGATGCCAACCTGACGCTGTTTACCAATGTTGTGGCCTCCATGTCCGACAGTGAGGTGAGCGTATCCGTTCCCGTGAAATCCTATGAAGCCTCTGTAATCACGGTGAATGACGGCACGGCCTTTACCATCGGTTCCGTTCTGATGCTGTTCCTGCCTCTGGGGCTGATTATCGCAGGTATTTTTGTATGGGCCGGAAGGAGGAAACGCTGATGAAAAAGAAAAGAATCCAGCTGATTGTTCTGATTATTATCTGCCTGCTCAGCATAGGCGCCTATTTTCTCGTCAAGCATCTTGATTTAAGCGAAACAGAGGAAACGGCGCCGGAAGCTGCTGTGGTTACGGATTTTTCTTCCGGGGAGGTAAAGTCACTTTCCGCAACAGGAGCCCATACCCTGAATTTTGTGAAGGAGGATGACACCTGGTACAATGCGGACGACCGGGAAATGAATCTGGATCAGACAGAGATCAGCGCGCTTATAAACAATATCGATCATATCACCACGGATACAGTGGTGGAAACTCCGGAAAATCTGGCGGAATACGGGCTGGATAATCCGGCAGGTACAATAACCGCCGTCCTGGAAAACGGATCCAGCGTAATTCTTCATGTGGGAAACAAGAATGATATTACCGGGGATTACTATGTCCGCTTGGAAGGAAATTCCCAGGTTTATGCGGTAAGCTCCTATATCGTTACCGCCTTTGACAGGGAACCGGCAGATTTTATTGAGGAGACGCCTGAAACGACAGAAGAAAGCACGGAAGCCCCTGCTGAAACCGGAACGGAAACGCCGGCTGAGAGCGGTGAAGAAACAGCCTCCGCTGAAAATTAAAAATACAGGCTGCAAAGAGCATTTGTCCGTCCGTCACAGCTCCGGCTTTGGCGGGCGGACGTTTTTTGAAGCTATAAAGCTGCCGGTGTTATGGCGCTGTACAAAAATGAATACTTGTCTTCAGAAAGTATACAGGAGGAAAAAATTGGGTTATAATGTTGCTGACTAAAAAGCTCTCTGCGGGAGAGGGATACACAGGAAAAACAAGCAGGAGGAAACGTGATGAATACGACAGAATTAAGACCCGGCATTTATGCGGTAGGCGTGGTGGACTGGAATGTGCGCAGCTTTCATGGCTATACGACCGACAGAGGCGCCACCTATAACGCCTATCTCATCATTGATGAGAAAATCGCCCTGATAGACACGGTGAAAGAGCCCTTTGCCCAGGAGCTTCTTGAGCGTATCAGGGAAATCGTAGATCCGGAAAAGATTGACTATCTGATATCCAACCATGTGGAAATGGATCATTCCGGAGCAATCCCGGCGGTAATGGCAAAGGCGACCCATGCAGTGATTGTCACAAGCGCTCCCAGCGGATACAACGGACTGAAGCTGCATTACGGCGACAGCTATGAATATATGCCGGTAAAGGCGGGAGATATCCTGAGCCTTGGCAGGCATACGCTGCAGTTTGTGCCTACGCCCATGCTTCACTGGCCCGATAATATGGTTACCTACTGCCCGGAGGAAAAGATCCTGTTCTCCAACGATGCCTTCGGCCAGCATTATTCCAGCAGCAGGCGTTATGATGATGAAGTGGATATGGCAGAGGTAATGGCGGAGGCGGAGAAATATTATGCCAACATACTCATGCCCTACGGCATGCAGATGAAGAAAACCATTCCGGTGATTGAGGGGCTGGATATCAGCCTGATCGCACCAAGCCACGGCGTGATGTGGAGAAGCCATATCGGGGACATTGTGAATGCCTATAAGCATTTCAGCGATGATACGCCGGATCATAAGGCAGTGGTGGTATTTGATTCCATGTGGCATTCCACGGAGAAGATGGCGAGAGCCGTTCTTGAGGGCTTTGCAATGAAGGGAGTGCCGGTAAAGCTGTATGACCTCAAGGTTGATCACATTTCCGATATTATGACGGATGTGCTGAAGGCGGAATATGTTGTGGTAGGCTCCCCTACGATCAATAACCAGATGCTTCCCACGGTGGCATCCTTCCTCTGTTATATGAAAGGACTTGCCCCTAAAAATAAAAAAGCATTTGCCTTCGGTTCCTATGGCTGGGGAGGACAGAGCGCCGGCCTTGTCAATGACGGACTGGAAGCATGTAAATTCCAGATTGTCATGGAACCGGTAAAGGTGCAGTACATTCCTTCGGAAGCATTTTTGAAGGAGCTGTCCGAAAAGGTTGCAGCTCTTGACTGAGGCCGTACGCAGCGGATGCTGCCGATGCAGCATTCGCTGCATCGGCAGTGTTATTTACGGCGCTGCATCAGCTTCATTATCTGATTCATTTTCATCAGTTCCTCTGGGGTGCTGTATTTTTTTATCGCTTCGATAATTACCGTCATTTCCTCCTGTGTGAAGGTGATGTTTGCCGAACGGCTTCTCTGGGCGAGAGCCATGAGAAAAGGCATCAGCTCCTTCTGGGAGAGCGTCTTGCTTTCAAACACCATTTTCTGAAGAAAATCCAGCTTATCAACTGGAATATCCTTTAGTGAAGGTTCCCGCATCCATTCCGGTTTATCTGCGGAATTACCCGAACCCATATAATCTGCCATAATTATTGCTCCCTTTCCGGCGGGCTGTCCTGCATATCAGTATTGCCTGTGGAAGCCGCCTCTGTGTTAAAATCCGACTGAAACATCTGGAACATGGACTGCTGGTCCGGTGAAAGCATTCCCATGAGCATATCCATGGGGTTCATGCCTCCGGCGGAAAACGGGTTGTTCCCGGCTTTTTCTCCGTCCTGTCCGGACTCCGGTGCAGAATCCTTTCCGTCTGCGGCACCAGCGGCGCCGTCTGTATCATTCGTACCCATTCCCTGAAAAAGATCCATATACTGTTTCATTTCCTCATACATCTGCATAGCATTCTGTATGGACTGGAACTGCTCCAGCATGGAACGGACCTGGGGTGAGCAGTAATTTTTTATTTTATCACAGATGTCAATTAAGGAAAAAGGAAGGGCTTCCTCCCGGAAGGTTTCCGGATGTGTGCGGGCAAAACGGAGAGTATAATCGAATTCCATGAATTTGATCATGACGGCCAGCCCTCTGCGGCTGTCTGGATTACAGTAAGGCAGAAGGATTTTCATTATCTGTATTTGGTTGGTCGTATACAGAGCATCAAATGTCTGTAAAAAATCTTTATCATGTTTCTCCATATCCCGGTCCTTCTTCCTTTCATAGAAATACTATGTCGGCGCCGGAAACATAAGAACATAAAAATAGGCTCTGAACCAGAGCCTATTTTCATGTATGCGCCGGGGAGAGGCGCGGTTACATTAGCAGAATCCGTTTCCGCCACAGCAGCAAAGCAGGATCAGAATCCAAATCCAGCTTCCACAGCCAGAGTTATTGCCGCCGCATCCGCATCCGCAGGAATCGCCGCAGCCGCCGCCGAATCCGTTGCCGCCGCAGCAGCAAAGCAGGATCAGGATCCAAATCCAGCTTCCGCATCCGCTGTTTCCGCCGCTTACGCCGCATCCACAGTTGTTGTTCCCGCAGTTACTTCCACATCCACAGCCGGTGTTGCTGCCGCCACAACCGGTATTGCCGCCGCATCCGCAGCCGCTTGCTGTTAAATCACTCATGTTTGTTTGCCTCCAAATTGGTTTTTATGGTTTATACTATGCCGTACAGCATGTCAGTGTTTCCTGTGGTTTTGCCATTCTTTAAAATATTTTTTTATTCTTCTTTCAGACAGGGCTGTGCGTACCTGTCCGCCCGGGAGGGGGCCTGGGGCGTTTCCTTACCTTTGGAAACAGTCATTCACCGGAAGGGAAATCAGACATATTTTAATAGAAAAAGGAAGGTAACTGTGGCAACGAAACGGTTACAGAGAAAGAATAATGAGCGATGGACCGGGTTAGAAAACTGATACATGCGGAAAGAAAGGACGTATCCCCTTACACCGGGGCCGGGGTCACGGTGGCAATTCTGGATACGGGAATCGCCATGCACCCTGATTTTGCGGATCGGGTAATCGGCTTCCGGGATTTTGTGGGAACCAGCCGCAGACCTTATGACGATTGCGGACACGGAACCCATGTGGCGGGATGCCTGTGCGGAAGCGGCGCCTGCTCCGGCGGATTATATGCCGGTGTCGCACCCGGATGCCGGATTTTGTCGGGAAAGGTCCTGGATGAAAAGGGCGACGGTACCATTTCGAATATGGCGGCCGGAATTGAATGGATCCTGGATAACCAGGAGCTTTATCAAATAAAGATATTAAATATTTCTGTAAGCATGGAAGCGAAGCGTTCCATGGAAGCAAAGCATTCCATGGAAGCTAAACGTTCCATGGATGAGACGGAACATGTGAGAATGATGCAGTACCTGGTAGCCTGCCTGGAGAGGGTATGGGATGCCGGTATTTTTGTTGTTGTGGCAGCAGGCAACCGGGGACCGGCAGCGGGCAGTATTTCCCCGCTGGGGGCAAGCAGGAAGGTAGTTACGGTAGGCTGCCATGATGGAATTGCATGTCATGGAAGAAAAAACTCCTGTGAGGCATATTCAGGCAGAGGCCCTGCGGGAACGGAACTGAAAAAACCGGATATCGTGGCGCCGGGAACGGATATCATGTCCTGCAGCGCCGGGTTCCGGCAGACGGTGCGGGGCTGCAGGGACGCCTATATCGTAAAAAACGGCACCTCCATGTCCACGCCCCTGGTGGCCGGAGCTGCCGCGCTGTGTCTCCAGAAATATCCGGAATACTCCAACGAACAGATAAAACGCCGGATTCTCTGGTCCGCCGCGGATCTGGGAGAGGCGTGGAGCAAACAGGGCTGGGGGATGCTGGATGTGGAGAGAGCCCTCCGGTAGATGAGATATACAGGATATGGAATATAACCATGTTTTATCAGGCAGATCATTTTGCCTCCCGATGCGGGACGCTGTCCGGCAGCAGGAGGCGGGCGGGTCTGTTTTTTTCTGCCGGACGGCTGAAGCCATAATATTTTTTTCAAATCCCAAGAAAAATATTGACACGAAATGTATAATTGTATACAATTATACATGGATTAAGGGATAATGTATAAGACAGACCCTGTTGGGATACATAAGAGTAAGCCAGGCCGTGTGCCGGCGCGCCTGACAGGCCTGAGAAAAGGAGAAACACATGAATATGAATGAAACTTTTTCCAACCGCCCGGTAACAATGAATGAGAAAAACAACCTTCTTGAAATCGAAGAGCATATGTACATACTGGACGATGTCAAGAAACCTAATGTTTTCAGAAATATGTTTCCGTATTCGGAAATTCCGAAGATTCCCTTTAACGACAGGATTGTGCCCCATAACATGCCGAAGGATATCTGGATTACGGATACCACCTTCCGTGACGGACAGCAGTCCCGTGCGCCTTATACCACAGAACAGATTGTGACGATTTATGATTACCTGCACAGGCTGGGAGGGCCCAATGGCATGGTCCGCGCCTGTGAATTCTTCCTTTACAGCAAGAAGGACAGGGATGCCGTATATAAATGTATGGAGAGAGGATATCAGTTTCCTGAAGTAACCAGCTGGATCCGGGCCAGCAAGGAGGATTTCAGGCTGGTCAAGGAAATCGGCATGAAGGAAACGGGAATTCTGGTTAGCTGCTCAGACTACCATATTTTCATGAAGCTGAAAATGACAAGAAGACAGGCCATGGACCATTATCTGAGCGTCATCAGGGAGTGCCTTGAGGAAGGTATCAGCCCCAGATGCCATCTGGAGGATATTACCAGAGCTGATATTTACGGATATGTGGTTCCCTTCTGCGTGGAGCTGATGAAGCTGATGGAAGAATATAAGATCCCGATCAAAATCCGTGCCTGCGATACTATGGGCTACGGCGTGAATTATCCCGGCGCCGTAATCCCCAGGAGCGTGCCCGGAATCATTTATGCGATCCATACCCATGCAGGCGTGCCCCACTCCCTGATTGAGTGGCACGGACACAATGATTTTTACAAGGCGGTCGCCAATTCCACCACAGCATGGCTGTATGGCTGCTCCGGGGTAAACGCCTCTTTGTTCGGTATCGGGGAGCGTACCGGAAACACGCCTCTGGAGGCCATGGTTTTCGAATATGCACAGCTTAAGGGTGACCTGAACGGTATGGATACCACGGTAATTACAGAGCTTGCGGAGTATTACGAGAAGGAAATCGGCTATCATATTCCGGAGAGGACCCCCTTTGTAGGAAAGAATTTTAATGTGACCAGGGCAGGGATTCATGCGGACGGCCTCTTGAAAAATGAGGAGATTTATAATATATTTGATACGGAGAAGTTTTTGAACAGGCCTGTCATCTGTGCGGTATCCAACACATCCGGACTTGCGGGCATTGCTCACTGGATCAATACCTATTTCCGTCTGAAGGAAGATGAGCAGGTGAGCAAAACCTCCGAGCTGGTACATGAAGTAAAGAAATGGGTGGATGAGGAATATGCCGGCGGACGTGTTACCGTTCTGACGGATGCGGAACTCATAAAAGTAATTGATGACGCCTGCGAAAAACTTGGCATCAGCCTGAAAGGCGGCCAGAGTAAGGCGGCAGGAAAGCTGGACAGGTAAGTATGAGCGATAGAGATGTAAAGAGTGAGGTCACGGATAAATATTCCCTGCGGGGACGTGTCTTTCACAAGCT
This sequence comes from Eisenbergiella massiliensis, assembly GCF_003435485.1. Classification (NCBI taxonomy): domain Bacteria; kingdom Bacillati; phylum Bacillota; class Clostridia; order Lachnospirales; family Lachnospiraceae; genus Eisenbergiella; species Eisenbergiella massiliensis. Next base: position 99,815 of record NZ_QVLV01000013.1, on the reverse strand, counting down.
CCGGGACGACATCCTGAATGGAAAATACAAGGAAAATGAAGAACTGCGGGAGGCGGCCATCGGTGAGGAGATGGGCGTCAGCCGCACGCCGGTCAGAGAAGCCTTCAGACAGCTGGAGCTGGAGGGGCTTCTGCAGATCGTACCCAATAAAGGGGCCTATGTTACCGGCATTACGGTGAAGGATGTGAAGGATATTTACGCCATCCGTTCCCTGCTGGAGGGACTGTGCGCCAGATGGGCCACGGAGAACATCAGCCGGGAGCAGATGGAGGAGATGGAGGAAAATATCTATCTCTCCGAATTCCATGCCGGAAAGGGCCATGCCCAGCAGCTGGCGGAGCTGGATAACCAGTTCCACGAAATCCTTTATGCGGCTTCCAACAGCAAAATGCTGGAGCATGTGCTGCGGGAATTCCATGAATATGTATTGCGCGTCAGGAGAAAGACGCTCTCGGACGATGCCCGGGGCGTACAGTCCAATGCGGAGCACCGCCAGATTATGGAGGCGATCAGACAGAGGGATGCCGATCTGGCGGAACAGCTGGCCAATGCCCATATCCGCAAGGCCTACCGGAACATGGTAAAGAGCGGGTTATATGAGGCTTATGAAGAAACCGAGTCTGCGGACGGCAAGCAGGCGGAACAGGAGAATTAAAATATGAATAAAATCGAAATGAAGACTCCCCTGGTGGAGATGGACGGCGATGAAATGACCAGAATTCTGTGGCAGATGATCAAGGAGGAGCTGATTCTTCCTTTTGTGGATCTGAAAACAGAATATTACGATCTGGGACTGGAACACCGGAATGAAACCAACGATCAGGTTACCGTAGATTCCGCCGAAGCCACAAAGAAATACGGCGTTGCCGTAAAGTGCGCAACCATCACTCCCAATGCGGCCCGTATGGATGAATATAAGCTGAAGGAAATGTGGAAAAGCCCCAACGGAACCATCCGTTCCATTCTGGACGGCACCGTATTCAGGGCGCCCATCGTTGTAAAGGGAATTGAACCCTGTGTCAGGAACTGGGAAAAGCCCATCACCATCGCCCGCCATGCCTACGGCGATGTATATAAAAACGTGGAAATGAAAATCGAAGGCGCCGGTAAGGCCGAGCTTGTTTTCACCGATAAGGACGGGAAGGAATCCAGGGAAACCATACATGATTTCAAGGATGCCGGCATCATCCAGGGCATACATAACACAAAGGCTTCCATCACCAGCTTTGCCCGCGCCTGCTTCCAGTATGCGGTAAGCACAAAGCAGGATCTGTGGTTTGGAAGCAAGGACACCATTTCCAAAAAATACGACCATACCTTCAAGGATATTTTCCAGGAGGTATATGAAGCGGAATTTAAAGAAAAATTTGAAGCGTTTGGGCTGGAATATTTCTACAGCCTGATCGATGATATCGTAGCCCGTATCATGAAAGCAAAGGGCGGCTTCATCTGGGCCTGCAAGAACTATGACGGCGACGTGATGAGCGATATGGTTTCCTCCGCCTTTGGATCCCTGGCCATGATGACCTCCGTACTGGTATCCCCGGACGGCATTTACGAATATGAAGCCGCCCACGGAACCGTACAGAGACATTATTACAAATATCTGAAGGGAGAAGAGACCTCTACCAACCCGGTGGCCACCATCTTCGCATGGACCGGCGCACTGAGAAAACGAGGCGAGCTGGATGGGATTTCCGATCTCTGCGATTTCGCGGACAGGCTGGAAAAGGCAACCCTTTCCACCATTGAAAGCGGCGTTATGACAAAAGATCTGGCCCTGATTACCTCCCTGAAGGAAGTGACTGCGCTGAACAGCAGGGACTTTATCGGAGCTATCAGAAAACAGCTGGAGGCATAGCGGTCCTGCGCCGGAGCGCTTCCTGGAAACGATCGGCAGGCGGTTTTTGAAAATAATGTGCAGGCAGTTTGTGAAAACAGAAGCTTGATTCCTTACGGAAATAGTGTTACAGTATTACGTGCTGATACTAATGAAAGTAAGGGGCACAGGAAAAATGAAAAAATTGATACAACAGATATTAAAGTTCGGCGTAGTAGGATTTCTCTGCTTTTTTATCGACTACGGCATCATGGTGGCTCTCACGGAGCTTTGCGGCATACCGTCGGTAATTTCCAGCGGAATCTCCTTTTCAGTATCGGTAATTGTAAATTATATTCTGAGCATTACCATGGTATTTGATGCTGACAAGGATGCGAATAAGGTAAAGCAGTTTGTTGTTTTCCTCATTCTCAGCATCATTGGCTTAGGCATCAACCAGTTGATAATGTGGGGAGGCACCTCCTGGCTGGATCAGTACATGGAACGCTCCTACATGCTTGTTAAAATCGTGGCGACGGCTGTGGTTATGGTATATAATTTCATTACCAGAAAGATTTTCATCGAGAAAAAACCGGAGAAATAATAGTTACGGAAAAGAAGGACAGCACACGGGACGGCTCAATAAAACAGTATAAGTTGTTTTCGGGAAACGGCGTAGCTTCAAGCTATGCCGTTTCTCCGTTTTGTGTGACGTGCAGTGATTGTTGGTTTTTCTGCGGGAAAACGGGAATGCCTTGATGTGATATCCTCATTCCTGTATAATTAAATCAGCGCGGAATGTGGGAGGTTATCATATGAAACAGCTTAAAACAGCCGTAATCGTGATAGATATGCAGGCAGATTATATTGGAGAAAAGAGCAAAAATAAATATTATCCCCATACGCTTATTGATAAAATCAACGATAGGATAGCCGCGGCCGTAAATCATAATGAGAGTATCATCTATGTAAAAAAAGTAGGGAAACGTAACAAAGAATCTTATATTTCAGATTTTGTGGAGGGCTTATCTGTTATTTTGCCGTTGACTTATATCGGGATAAAAAGCAAGGAACGTTTTTCTGAAACAAGAGAAAAACTGCTGAAAGCGAATGTGCAGATAATTGAGCCACAGGAGGGAAAATGTTTAGGATAGGAGAGTTTTCAAAGCTAACACAAGTAACGATAAGGATGTTAAGATACTATGATGAAATGGGGCTTTTGAAGCCGTCAAAGATTGACCCGCGGACAAACTATCGAATGTACTCTGTAGAGCAAATCCCTACTTTGAATAAGATTATCTATCTGCGCGACAGTGGATTTAATGTTGCAGAAATCGCAATCGCGCTTAACAATGGGGAAGATAACTTTATTGCAGAACAGCTTGATAAAAAACACGAAGAAATTGAACTGGCGATACAAATAGAAAAAGAAAAGCTACGAAAGATTGAGCTTGCTAAAAAAGAACTTCACGGCAGTAAAAATGAAATGCACTATAATGTTTCAATAAAATCCATATCGTCCTGTCAAGTTTTGTCTATAAGACGTGTTATTCCCACTTATTATGCAGAGGGCGAATTATGGAGAGAGTTATCCTCTTTTGCAGCGCAAAATCGTGTAACCATATCAAGCGACACATTTTCCATTTACCACGACGCAGAGTATAAAGAGCAAGATGTTGATGTGGAGTTGTGTACGGCGGTGAAGAAAATTGGTAAGAACATTGGTGAATTTACATACCGAATTACCGAGCCAATACCAATAATGGCCTGTACAATGGTATACGGTGAATTTTCTAATATCGCAGGAGCATATTTAGCTTTTGCGGAATGGCTGCAAAAGAACAGCCAATATCGAATGAAAGGTGCAACCCGTCAAATCGTACACCGTGGGCCGTGGAATGAAAATGACCCGAAAAAGTATTTGATTGAAATTCAAATCCCGTTGGAAAGGGATAACTAAAAGTCTTGCAATTTTAGTCTTGCAATTTTGCAAGGCTTTTTCTTTTTCCATATTGACTCTCACATGATGTGAGGGGGTATACTGCACTTGAAAATAACAATCAAGGAGGAAAACAGCATGATGAATTTTGAGGTATACCCTATCGGAAGAATCCAAAACAACGAAAACGGCACGGTTATTGAAATCGCGCCAAAGTACATCCCTGCTATGAAAGCGTTGGAGGGCTTTAGCCACATCAATGTCATTTGGTGGTTTAGCGACTCTGATAACAATGACGCAAGGAACACGCTTGACGCACCGAAACCGTATAAAAATGCCCCTGATACAATGGGCATTTTCGCCACAAGGTCGCCTATCCGCCCTAATCCGATTGCCCTGACCGCAGTAGAAGTAATACACATTGATTATCAAAAGGGGCTTATCCAGATTGCGTATATTGACGCTAACGACAATACGCCCGTTTTGGATATTAAACCTTATACGCCGAGCCTTGACCGTGTAGAAACGCCGGGTGTGCCGGAGTGGTGCAGTCACTGGCCGAAAAGTTTAGAGCAATCCGCTTATTTTGCATGGGAAGATGAATTTAATTTCTGATACCCCTTAACCGCCCAACGAATAATAAAAAAACCGTTGTTGTGGCGACAGGATAGCTATGCGCCTAAACAAAATACGGTAGCCAAACGACGGTTTTGCTTTGCACCCTGTATGGCAGCTACCCGTTTCAGTGTTTGTGATACTGTCTTATGAGTAGCTGCCTCAACAGGCTGTCCTTTTTTGCGTATCATGTATTTGGGGATTTGTTTCTGCTTTGCCAGCTATATTTTAACTGTTCTTCCAGAATATTTTTCAGCGCAGTGTATTCAGAGGAATGATTACCCTTGCGTATTTTATCTGTGGAAAGCAGCCGATTTAACTGAAACATAGAAATCAAAGCCCTTTCCGGCGCATATGATACAAAAAAGGCTACAGGATACGAATATGCAGATTTATGTTGTAAAACAGGGGGATACTGTCGATACCATTGCCGGAGAATACGGTGTTTCCGTTGAGGATATCATTTACGATAATCAGATTCCCTATCCCTACCGCCTGGCAGTGGGCATGGCGCTGCTTTTGCGGATAACGGGAGAGGAGGGTGCCGGCCTGTACGATGCATATGTGAACGGCTATGCCTATCCGTTTATCAGCAACTATGTGCTCAACCAGACCCTGCCATACCTGTCCTCCTTATCCATTTTTTCTTATGGGTTTACTACGGAAGGGAACCTTATTCCCCCGGCGATTGATGAAAGCTTCATGATTCAGGCGGCGCTCCTGGAGGACGTGGCTCCCATCCTGACCCTGACGCCCTTCGGGGCGGACGGCATGTTTAATAATTACCTGATTTCCGTCCTGGTCAATAACCAGCCGGTCAGGGATACCCTGATTGCACAGCTGCTGTTTACCATGGAACAGAAAGGCTATCAGGGAGTGGATATCGATTTTGAATACATCCTTCCTGAAGACCGGGACGCTTTCACCGCCTTTGTGGCGGAAACGAGGGCGGCGGCCAATGCGGAAGGCTACACCCTTTCTGTCGCGCTCGCGCCCAAGATATCCGATACCCAGACCGGGCTTCTCTATGAAGGAAAGGACTACGAGGGACTGGGAAGAGCGGCGGACAGCGTACTCCTCATGACCTACGAATGGGGGTATACCTACGGTCCGCCGATGGCCGTTGCGCCCCTCAACAAAGTGATCGAGGTGGTGGAATACGCCATAACAAAAATCCCTCCCGAAAAAATCGATCTGGGCATACCCAATTATGGCTACGACTGGACCCTCCCCTACATAAGAGGCGAGAGCAAAGCAGATACCATCGGCAACATAGAAGCCGTCCAGATAGCCATTGAAAACAATGCTGAAATCCTTTTTGACAGCACTGCCATGTCCCCATGGTTCCGCTATACAAGGGACGGGGTGGAACACGAGGTCTGGTTTGAGGATGTCCGCAGCCTGCGCGAAAAATTCCGCCTGGTAAAAAGCTATGGCCTGAGAGGCATGGGCTACTGGCAGATCATGCAGCTTTTCCGGGCCAACTGGCTTCTTCTCGCAGATACCTTTTCCATACAAAAAAGGCCTGCCGGTTAATCCGACAGGCTTTCCCATTCCTCCATTTTAAGCAGAAGCTCTTCCTCAACCTGCTCCTTTTCCCTGGCTAGCGCCTGCAGCCTGGCAACATCCGTGCATACCTCGGGCCGCAGCATTTCCGCATCGATTTCCTGGCTGCGGGTTTCCAGACGTTCGATTTGCTCCTCACACCTTTTCAGGGCGTTTTCCTTCTTCCGCAAAGCGGCCTGCGCTTCCTTCTGCGACTGCCAGTCCTGCTTCAGGCTGGAAGAAGCGGCAGAGGAGGCTTCGGATTTTATCCCGCCGGCAGCAGGAGGGAAGGCTCCGCCGGTCCCTGAAGAAAGCACTGTATTTTCCGCCTTCTTCTCCAGATAGTAATCATAATTCCCAAGATACCCGGTAAACCCGCCGTTGCAGAGCTCCAGAATCCGGGAAGCCGTGCGGTTGATAAAATAACGGTCATGGGACACATAAAGCACCGTGCCGCTGTAGCTGTTGATGGCGTCCTCCAGGATTTCCTTACTCATGATATCCAGATGGTTCGTAGGCTCATCCAGAATCAGGAAATTTGCTTCAGACAGCATCAGCTTGGCCAGAGACACACGTCCCCGTTCCCCGCCGGAAAGCATCTTAATCTGCTTGAACACATCGTCCCCGGTAAAAAGAAACGCTGCCAGAACATTCCTGATTTCCGTATTTGTGAGCGCGGGATACTCATCCGAGATTTCCTCAAACAACGTTTTGTCAGGATGCAGTACATGATGCTCCTGATCATAATATCCGATATGTACCTTTGTCCCCAGCCGGATATTCCCGGCATCCTGTTCCACAAGCCCGTTGATGATTTTTAAAATCGTGGTTTTCCCCGTCCCGTTGTCACCGATAACCGCCACATGCTCCCCGCGCTTTATGGAAAAAGACAGCCCTTCAAACAGCCGTTCCGGCCCGAACGCCTTTGCCAGATTTTCAACATCCAGCACATCGTTCCCGCTCATGATCCTGGGATGCAGCTCCATCCGCATATCCGCCCGCGTTTCCACCGGCTTGTCCAGCACCTCAATCTTCTGAAGCATCTTTTCCCGGCTTTCCGCCCTCCGGATGGATTTTTCACGGTTAAAGGAACGCAGCTTCTCGATTACCGCCTCCTGATGCCTGATTTCCTGCTGCTGATTCATGTAAGCATTCCACCGCGCCGCCCGGACCTGCTCCTTTTTCACTGCATAATCCGAATAATTCCCTGAAAAAACGGAAACCTCCGTACCGTCAAGCTCAATAATTTTCGTTGCGATCTTATCCAGGAAATACCGGTCATGGGACACGATCAAAACGGCCCCCTTATAATTCAGGAGATAGTTTTCCAGCCAGGCGATGGAAGACATGTCCAGATGGTTCGTAGGCTCATCCAGAATGATCAAATCCGGCTTGTCAAGCAGAAGCTTACCCAAAGCCACCCTTGTTTTCTGACCGCCCGACAACGTACAGGCCTTCTTGGAAAACTCCTCCTCCGTAAACCCGAGCCCCTTCAAAACTCCCACGATCTCGCTCCGGTAGCTGTACCCGTCCGCCAGCTCAAACTGATGCGTATAAAGCGCATACTGCTCCATCAAAGCAGCCAGCGCCTCCCCTTCCACATGCTTCATTTCCAGCTCACACTGCCGGATCCGCTCCTCCAGCGCGATCACATCCCGCTTCACCTCAAGAAGCTCATCATAGATCGTATGCTCACTGTCCACCTCAGCGTTCTGCGGAAGATACCCGAAGCTCTTATCCTTCCCGAAGACCACCTGCCCGCTGTCAGCCTCCAGCTCCCCCACAATAATCCGCAGCAAAGTAGTCTTCCCGGCCCCGTTAATCCCCACCACAGCCGCCTTCTCATAATCCTCTATATGAAAAGAACAATTCCTGAACACCTGCTTCTCATGAAAAGCCTTATTCACATTCTGACAAGATAAAACCATCCCAACTCACCTCTATAATTATTTTCTTTTTTGCCCTTAAATCCCTTTTCCCTTCCGCCCTGCTTAGCGTACCCCGCCTGACGTCCTGCGCCGTTCTCAGGCCCACCCACCCCACAAGTTTACCGTTGAAGGGACGGGCTGTCAATTCAAACCTATTTAATTCATTGACATTTTTTTAACATATGTCTATAATAATTAAGTAATGGGTTCAGCCGCAGGACAGGTCTGCGCATTTACTGCACAGACCATACAAAATGCGGCGCCTGGAAGCGGAAATCCGTCGCCAAAAGCAGGCCGGGATGGATTTTTGCCTGTAACTGCGGATACAAAGCAGTTACAATGGGCTTGGAAAAAAGAATGGAGGCGTAACAAATTGGATAAAGAAATTTCACAGGCAGTAATCGCGCGTCTTCCCAGATATTTCCGGTACCTTGGTGAACTGAAGGACAGTGGCGTGGAACGCATTTCCTCTCAGGAGCTGAGCAGGCTGATGCATGTTACCGCATCCCAGATCCGGCAGGATTTCAATAATTTCGGAGGCTTCGGACAACAGGGGTATGGCTATAACGTGGAGTATCTGTATACCGAGATCGGCAAGATACTCGGATTGGATAAAAAGCATCATCTGATAATCATTGGTGCGGGCAATCTTGGCCAGGCGCTGGCTAATTATATGAATTTTGAGCGCCGCGGCTTCATTTTTACAGGCGTATTTGATATCAATGAAAAGCTGCACGGAAAGATGATCCGCGGGATGAAGGTCCGCCCCATGGAAGAAATGCAGGAATTTGTCAGGGAAAACAATATTGATATCGCGGTGCTTACCATACCGAAGGAAGGCGCGGCCGCCGCAGCTGAAAAGCTGGTGGGAATGGGAATCAAGGCCATATGGAATTTCGCCCATGTGGATTTGGATGTGCCTGACAGCGTACAGGTGGAAAACGTACACCTGTCAGACAGCCTCATCAAGCTGTCCTATATGATAAATCAATATGAAAACGAGTTGGAAGAGAAAGAAAAGAACGCTTCCGGTGAGGCGTAAAGACAGGCTTGTATAAAGGGTGCCGTGTTCCCGGACGGGAATGCGGCAGTCTGGTAAATGCGTCAGGGCAGCAGGCTCAGGACGCATTTTTGCATGATTTGGGAATTCGGAAGCTGCGGTTTGCGGGGAGATAAAAATGGAATATCTGGTTACCTCGGCGGAAATGAAACGCTGTGATGGAAATACAATAGAACATTTCGGCATGCCTTCCATGGTGCTGATGGAAAGGGCGGCGCTGGCCTGTGCGGAAGAACTGATTGCACGGGATAAGAAGCTGAAGGAAGCGATGCGCCCCTTTGGGCCAGTGCCTCCTGCCAACAGAACGCTGGTAGCCGCAGGCACCGGCAATAACGGCGGCGACGGGCTGGCCATAGGCAGGCTGCTGAGCCAGGCGGGCTTTCCGGTGGATTTTGTACTGCTGGGCAAGGAAGAAAAGTGTTCCGCGGAAACGGCGGCCCAGCTTAAAATTCTTGAAAACTATGGATACCGGGTCATGCGCAAACTTCCGGAACGGGAATATGATATTATCATAGACTCGATTTTTGGCATTGGACTGACAAGGCCTGTGGAAGGCAGCTTCGCGGAGGCGGTGGAATATATCAACGCACAGGACGCCTATGTCCTTTCCGTAGATATCCCTTCCGGCATCCATGGGGATACCGGGGAGGTGATGGGCTGCGCCGTACAGGCGGATGTAACGGTAACCTTTGAATTCCGCAAGCTGGGACTTGTTTTATATCCGGGCGCCCGGTATGCGGGAAAGGTGATCTGCGCCGATATCGGAATTACACAGGAAGGCTTTCTGGGAGAGTATCCCCGGATTTTTACCTGGAACAAAGAAGACAGGGGATTCCTGCCGGTAAGGCTCCAGGAAGGAAATAAGGGCACCTTCGGTAAGGTGCTCCTGATCGCGGGAAGCCGGGGAATGGCGGGCGCCTGCGAGCTGTCTGCAGCGGCCGTGTTAAAAAGCGGCGCAGGCATGGTGCGGGCGGTGACGCCGGAAAGCAACCGTGTTATTATGCAGACCGCACTGCCGGAAGCCATGCTCACCACCTATGAGGAATGGACGCCGCAGGCGGAAGAAAAGCTGAGAGAGGCCTGTGCCTGGGCGAATGTAATCGCTATCGGCCCGGGGTTTGGAAAAAGCCCGGAAGCACTGCGGATACTGGAGGCGGTGCTAAAGCAGACGATGCAGCCTCTGATAATAGACGCGGACGCGCTGAATCTGCTGGCGGAACACAGAGAGCTTCTGGATGAGCTGATACAAAGGCAGCAGGAGCCGGAAACAAGGCGTGAACTGATCCTTACGCCGCATCCGGGAGAATTCGGCAGGCTTGCGGAAAAGAAAACGGATGAAATCCAAAAAGAAGCGGCTGCGCTGACCCTGGAATGGGCAGCCAGGCTGCAGGCCGCATTTGTCTGTAAGGGCGCACGCACGCTGGTGGGAAGCCCGGAGGGAAGGCTGTATATGAATCTTACCGGCAACAGCGGTATGGCCACGGCGGGCAGCGGCGACGTGCTCACCGGCATTCTGGCCGGACTTTCCGCCCAGGGAATGCATGCCTTTGATGCCGCCTGTGCGGGAGTGTATCTGCATGGTATGGCAGGAGACCGGGCCGCGCATAAAAAAAGCGAATACGGCGTCACTGCCGGCGATTTGACCCTGGAACTGGAATCCCTGTTTCCGGAGCTTTTAAAGAAAACGCCGTAAAGAAAACACTGTAAATAAAGTACTGTAAGAAAAGACTGCAGTGCCGGGTGCGGGAGAAGCTTAAAATTCCTTTCAAACTACTGATTGATGCAGAATCGCAGGCAACCTGCGATATGCGGGAGGTAAAAATAAGATGAATAATTATGACAGAATATGGGCGACGGTGGATCTGGATGCGATAAAACACAATATGGCCGCCATGAAAGCCAATCTCCGGGAGGAGACGAAGATCATTGCCGTGGTGAAAACAGACGGCTATGGCCATGGGGCGGTGCCCATTGCCCATGAAATAGAGGATTTGCCGTACCTGTACGGCTTTGCCGTGGCAACGGTGGAAGAAGCCCTGATATTACGGGGCAGCGGCATACGCAAACCGGTGCTGATTCTGGGCTATACCTTTCCCTACTGCTATGAGAAAATGGCAAGAGAGGAAATCCGCCCGGCCGTGTTCCGTGAGGATATGCTGGAGGAAATGGGAAAAGCGGCCGTTTCCTGCGGTCGCCCTGTGAAAATACATATCAAGGTGGATACGGGAATGAGCCGTATCGGAATCCGTCCGGATGAGAGCGGCCTTGCCTTTGTCAGAAAATGCATGGAAACTCCGGGGATTGAAATCGAAGGGATTTTCACTCATTTTGCCAGGGCTGATGAAACGGATAAGACGCCGGCAAGGCAGCAGCTGGAACAGTTCCTTGATTTTACCGGACGGATCCGCAGGGAGCTGGGCATACATATTCCCGTGCAGCACTGTTCCAACAGCGCCGGCATCGTAGGGCTTGGGGAAGCAAACCTGGATGTGGTCAGGGCAGGAATCACCCTTTACGGCCTGTGGCCGTCGGAGCAGGTGGCAAAGGATATCGTTCCTTTAGAGCCGGTGCTCTCCTTAAGAAGCCGCATCGTATACATAAAAGAACTGGAAGCCGGCAGGGCTGTCAGCTACGGCGGGACCTTCGTGACGCAGGCTCCCACCCGGGTAGCCACCATACCGGCCGGATATGGGGATGGATATCCCAGAGGCCTTTCCAACAAGGGCAGCGTGCTGATCGCGGGAAAACGCGCGCCGATTCTGGGACGGATATGCATGGATCAGTTTATGGTGGATGTCACCGGGATACCCGAAGCGAAGGAAGGCGACGTGGTCACCCTCATAGGACCGGACGGGGACGATGCCATAACCATGGAGGAGCTGGGAGAGCTTTCCGGCCGCTTTAATTATGAGCTGGCCTGCTGTCTGAATAAGCGGGTTCCCAGAGTCTATGTGAGGGACGGGGAAACCGTTTACAGCAAGGACTCCTTCCGGGATTTCCGCTAGAGAGGAAAGCAGTTTTCAAATACGCTCCAAAAATCACCCTACCTGAATACCTTCCGAAAAACAGGCAATAATATTGCAAGACAGCCGGAATACTTAAGACGCTGCGGCTGCCTGTAAGGATGTAACGCTTTCCGGAGAAGAAGGAGATCAGGACATGAGACGCGGAGATATCTATTATGCGGATTTAAGACCGGTAATTGGATCGGAGCAGGGCGGAATCAGGCCGGTATTGATCATACAGAACGATGTGGGAAACAAACACAGCCCTACTGTGATTTGCGCCGCAATTACCTCTAGGATGAATAAAGCGAAGCTCCCCACGCATATTGAGCTTCGCGCAGGGGAGTATGATATTGTAAAGGATTCCGTCATTCTCCTGGAACAGCTGCGGACAATTGACAAGCAGCGTTTAAAGACAAAAGTCTGTCATCTGGATGAATCCACCATGGCCCGTGTAAACCAGGCCCTGAAAATCAGCCTGGAATTAAATACATAAGCTAAGCCAGGTTTCTTGACGTTTTTTTACCAAGATGATATATTAAGATGAGTTTGAAAAGGAGTTGATAGAATGGACGATGGTGGGCCTACTGCCAGTATACTTTTATTTCTGGGGCTTTTGCTCCTGGAAGCATATTGTTACGGCTTCGGCGCTGCGATTCATGGACTGAATGAAAAAGAGGTGGAAAGAAAAGCGATAGAGGAGAATGATAAAAGGTCTCTTCTGCTGAGCAGGCTTGTGGGAAAGCCGTCCCGGTACGTTAATACGGTTCAGCTGGTGGTAACCTTTCTGAACCTGTGCATGGGCGGCATGTATCTGCGTGTCTGGAGCTCCCATATCAGGAAAATGCTCCGGGCGCTTGCGGAAAGGCAGGCAGGGCTGTCTTCTTTTGCGGGAGGGCTGATTACGGCCGCTTCCCTGGTGATTACCGTGATTCTTCTGCTTTACATACTGCTGGTTTTCGGCACACTGATACCGAAGAAGCTGGCTTCCCGGTCACCGGAGAAATGGGCTTACAGGATGATTAAGCCCGTTTCCGCCGTTATGACCATTTTTGCGCCTCTGACGGGACTTTTTTCCGTCACGGCGTACGGGATACTGAAGCTGTTCGGCATGCATCCGGATGAAGACAGCATTGATGTGACGGAGGAAGAGATCATTTCCATGGTAAATGAAGGCCATGAGCAGGGCGTAATCCAGGCCAGCGAAGCGGAGATGATAACCAATATTTTTGAATTCGGGGACAAGCGTGCCGAGGATATCATGACCAACCGCACGAATATCGTGGCCATTGACTGTGAGATGACTTTCGGCGATGCGATCCAGTTCATGCTGAACGGACGCAACAGCAGATACCCGGTGTATGAAGAAAATATTGATCATATCATCGGCATTCTCCATATGAAGGATGCCCTGCGCAGACAGTCTGCGACCGATCCGGGAATGAAGGTCCGGGATATTCCCGGGCTGCTCAGGGATGCCAGGTTCATACCTGAGACGAGGAAGGTGGATTCCCTGTTCAAGACAATGCAGTCCACCAAGTGCCAGATGGTTATTGTCCTGGACGAATACGGGCAGACCGCGGGCATGATAGCCATGGAAGATATACTGGAAGAAATAGTAGGCAATATTCTGGATGAATATGATGTGGATGAATCCTATATCAGGGAAAAGAGCAAGGACGAATACATCATAGAAGGGAAGACTCCTCTGGAGGAGCTGGAGGAGCTGTTTGACATTTCCTTTGATGAAAGCGAGTTTGAGACGTTAAACGGATTCCTGATTGCAAAGCTGGAGCATATCCCCGAGCCGGACGAGCAGTTTGATATCCGGATCGACGGATATGATTTCAAGGTGCTTTCCGTGGAAAACAAAATGATAAAGACGGTCCTTGTGAAAAAGCTCCCCGAAGAAAGCGGCGCCGCCTGTGAAGAGCGGCCCCTTTCCGGGAAAACAGAAGAAGACAGGCGTTCCTCCGGCCAGGATAAGGCGGGAGAAAGCGGAAACAAGTGATGGATAAAAAAGGAGAAAGAAAAAATGTCAGGACATTCAAAATTTGCAAACATTAAACATAAAAAAGAAAAAAATGATGCTGCCAAGGGCAAAATTTTTACCATTCTGGGAAGGGAAATTGCCGTTGCAGTAAAGGAGGGCGGCCCGGATCCGGCCAATAACTTCAAGCTTTCCCAGGTGATTGCCAAAGCAAAGGCCAACAACATGCCCAACGATACCATTGAACGCGGCATCAAGAAGGCCGCCGGCGATGTGGGAAATGTAAATTATGAATATGTAACCTATGAAGGCTACGGCCCCAACGGCATCGCTATCATAGTTGATGCGCTTACCGATAACAAGAACCGTACGGCCGCCAATGTAAGGAGCGCCTTTACCAAGGGCAACGGAAGCATCGGGACACCCGGCTGCGTATCCTTCATGTTTGACAAAAGAGGACAGATCATCATCGACAAGGAAGAATGTGAAATGGAAGCGGATGATCTGATGATGATGGCTCTGGATGCCGGCGCGGAGGATTTTGGCGAAGAGGAAGACAGCTTTGAAATCCTTACGGCTCCCGATGATCTGGAGGCTGTGCAGAAAGCGCTGGAGGAAGCCGGCATTGTCCTGGCAAGCGCCGAAGTGACCATGATCCCCCAGAATTATGTGGAGCTTACCGATGAAACAGCATTAAAGAACCTGCAGCGTACGCTGGATCTGCTGGATGACGATGACGACGTACAGGCGGTATATCATAACTGGGATGAGTAAATCCTAAAGGGAGCATACGAATGAAGAAACCATACGCAAAAGAAACAATATGTATCCAGTCGGGCTGGAAGCCCGGAAACGGGGAACCCAGGGTCCTTCCCATCTATCAGACAACCACTTATAAATACGATACCTCCGAGCAGATGGGACGCCTTTTCGATCTGGAGGAGGACGGCTATTTTTACACCAGGCTCCAGAACCCCACCAATGACTGTGTTGCGCAGAAGATCTGCGAGCTGGAGGGCGGCGTGGCGGCCATGCTCACATCCTCCGGCCAGGCCGCTAACTATTATGCGGTGTTCAATATCTGTGAGGCGGGCAGCCATGTGGTGCTTTCTTCCACCGTTTACGGCGGCACCTTCAACCTCATCGCTGTAACAATGAAGAAAATGGGAATTTCCTGCACTATCGTGGATCCGGATGCGGATTATGAAACCCTCTGCCAGGCTTTTCAGGAAAATACCAGATGTGTGCTGGCAGAAACCATTGCCAACCCCGCACTGGTGGTGCTTGATATTGAAAAATTTGCAAAGGCGGCCCACGCCCATCAGGTGCCTCTGATTGTGGACAATACCTTTGCCACGCCCATTAACTGCAATCCTTTTAAATGGGGGGCGGACATCGTTACCCATTCCACCACCAAGTACATGGACGGACATGCCATGTGCGTAGGCGGCGCCATTGTGGACTCCGGCAATTTTGACTGGAGTCTTTATCCGGAAAAGTTCCCGGGCCTGTGTGAACCCGATGATTCCTATCACGGCATCATATATGCGGAAAAATTCGGAAAGGAAGCGTACATAAGGAAGGCAACGGTACAGCTGATGCGCGATCTTGGTTCCATCCAGTCGCCGCAGAATGCGTTCCTTCTGAACGTGGGGCTGGAAACGCTTCATCTGAGAATGCCCAGACACTGTGAAAACGCCATGAAGGTGGCGAGCTTCCTGGAAAATCATGAAAAGGTGGCCTGGGTGAACTATCCCGGCCTAAAGAGCAGCAAATATTATGAACTGGCATGCAAATATATGCCGAACGGTACCTGCGGCGTGATTTCCTTCGGCCTGAAGGGCGGAAGGCATGCAGCGGAGATAATGATGGATAAGCTGGAGCTGGCGGCTATCGTGACGCACGTTGCGGATGCCAGAACCTGTGTGCTTCATCCTGCCAGCCATACACACAGGCAGATGAACGACGAGCAGCTGAAGGAAGCCGGAGTCAATCCGGATCTTATCCGCTTCTCTGTGGGAATCGAGAATGCGGAAGATATTATAGCGGATTTGGAGCAGGCGCTTGCCGCTATCTAAACTCAGCGGGCCGCGCCGGTTATCCGGTGCGGCCCTGCGTGTTAAAAGAAGGCAGAAGTTCGTACCAAGCTGCGCGGTAAATACGCAGACTGGACAAATATGCGGCGGCAGCAGGCATCCTGTCCATCGCACAACGGTTATAAACGGCAGGATGCCTGTAACAGTTCGTCTATACAAACTGTTCGAATCGGGGGGAAGCATGAGATATCTCAGATGCAGGTTTAATTATATATTGTGGGCATTGTACGGTCTGGTAATCTGTATTTATTTTACTGCGCAGATTTCTCTGATCTGTACTATGCTGGATCTTGGCTGGCCTTATTATTTCCTCGGAACGGCAGGCTGCGCTTTGCTGTTGGTCCTGGCGGTTTATACGCCGGTTCATATGCTGGCGGAAAAACGGGCTGAAGTAAGACCGGAATTAAAGCATGCCCAGCTGTGGGAATGCCTTTTCCTTATTTTTGCCATTGCGGCGGCCCTGCTTCTGCGGCTCTGGATGGCTTCCTCCGGCGGCGCCGGGCTGTACGGCGATAAAAGCCTGTATATAATCGCAGCCGCTACGGCAGGACAGCCTGTGAGGCTGACAGGGCTTCATTTTAACGAAATTTTTCTGTTCCTTCTTACCTGTCTGTTTTCCATGATCGGTGTGTGGGAAAATAACTGTATTCTTTTACAGCTGGCCCTGCAGATTGCAGCCATTGCCCTGCTGTATCCGGCTGTGCGCATGATTGCAGGGAAAATCGCTGCGGTGGCGGCCGTGACGGCGGCGGCCCTGCTTCCGGTATATGTGGAATACTGTCTGTCCGCCACGCCGGAAGGCCTGCGTATGCTCTGTTTTTCCCTGCTTCTGTTAATAGTGGGAGCCATGCTTGGCAAGCTTAAGAAATGCGGAAGGAAATCTGCGGCGGCAGGACTGATTCTTTTTCTGGCCGGCTTTGCGGCGGGGATTTTTTCATTCCTGGATTATTATTTCCTGAGCGTATTTCTTCTGGGACTTCTGGGGATCCTGTATCTGGAACGCCGCGGTGTCCGTGCTAAAACAAGAATTAAAGAAACGGCAGCTTTTTTTATCGCCGCCCTGTGCGGTTTTGCAGGCGCGCTCTGCCTCCGGCTTTTTCTTTTCGGCGGGAGCGTTGCAGAGGTGCTGCAGGAATGGTTTTTGGTAAATATGGAGTCAGGACAGACCGGCTGGGCAAGCCTTGCCGGCAGGGAAGCGCTGTTTTACTTCCTCCCGCTGCTGTTTTCTGCGTTTTTTTATGTATTCGGATTTTTTGAACAAAAGGGAAATCTGGGAATTATCTGGATTCTGCCTTTTGCTTTTCTTCTTATCAGTGATCTGATATTTGGCACCAGCCTGGAAAAGCAGACGATAACGCTGCTTTTCTGGGGCGTATTTGCCGGTATGGGGGTACATAGCATGTGCTGCTTTGAAAAGGATAAAAACAGGAAAAATAAAGAAAAGCCGTCCCTTCCCAAAAAAAGAAGGCATCACCCGGGTGCTTCCGAAAAAGATGCGTCTGCACAGGCTTCCTTTAAGGCTGTGGGAATTGAAGCAAGGCTGGAAGCGCCTGCTGGTTCGCCGCTGCCCGGGGAACCCATTCCCAACCCGCTGCCCGGTCCCAAAAAGCATGTCCCAAGGGAAATGGATTTTGCATATGAGCCGAAGGAAGAGGAGATGTGCTTCGATATTGACCGTTTTGAAGAGGGTGACGATTTCGATCTGCTATAGAATAAGGAAGGGTAAACGTTTAGCAGGCCGGCGCATTTTTCTGCGCTTGCCATATGGTTGGACAGTAACTGAAACTCATATAACCATAAAAAGTTTTTATAAAAGTGTGCCGGAAAATTCCATTATTATTCCGGCGCACTTTTTTCTTCCCGCTTTTTCCTCCCGGAAACAATTGCTTTGGCGCATAAAACCCGCCTGACCTGCAAACAATACGAAAAACAAACGGATAACAGCAAACGCGGTTTTTTCGCGGGACAGGAGCAGACAATATGAGCAGCAATAAAGCAGACGAAGAAAAGCAAAGGGATGAAAGAATCGAGGAAACCGGACAGCTGACGCTGGAGCGTCACGGAGAAAACGACAAAGCCATCCATATGATAACCATCATCGGAGAAATCGAAGGCCATGACAACCTGGGAAGCTCCTCCAAAACAACAAAATACGAGCACATCCTTCCCCAGCTGGCCGCCATAGAGGACAGCAGTAAAATAGAAGGTCTTCTTATCCTTCTGAACACCATGGGCGGCGATGTGGAAGCGGGCCTTGCCATAGCGGAGATGATCGCCTCCCTCAGCAAGCCCACCGTTTCCCTTGTGCTTGGCGGCGGCCATTCCATCGGCGTCCCCATTGCCGTCAGCGCCGACTATTCTTATATCGTTCCCACAGGAACCATGGTCATCCACCCTGTGCGTATGAGCGGCACCGTCATCGGCGCTCCCCAGACCTTTGACTACTTCAAACAGATCCAGAACCGTATCACCGGCTTCGTTTGCTCCCACTGCGACATCACCAGAAGCCGTATGGAAGAGCTCATGATGGAAACCGGAGTCCTCACCAAGGACCTGGGCACCATCCTTGTGGGTGAGGAGGCTGTAAATGCAGGCCTTATCAACGAAGTGGGCGGTATCAAAGAAGCTATCCAAAAGCTCCACACCCTGGCCGGCCGGAAAAAGTAGGGGAGGACGGCTAAAGTCAGCAGCCCCGGCTGCGTACTGGTTTTCCCCGCAGGGTCCCTGGCCGGCCGTCCTTCTTCCCGGATACGGTGGGGGTGTTTCCGGCTCCAGTCTCAAAAACGGGGTATTTCTAACCGTCCCGGGAGGCCGGAATCCTGCCAACGCGGCCAGAACTCCTCACGCAGCGGCTTGCAGCCGGCTGCGTTCGTCAGACAGGCCGCTAAGGGCGGCATGATTCCGGCCTCCCGGGGCGGTAAGAAATATCTCCGTTTTTTCCAATGGAGCCGGAAACACCCCCACCGTATCCGGGAAGAAGGACGGCCGGCCAGAGACCCTGCGGGGAAAACCAGGCGCAGCCGGGGCTGCTGACTTTAGCCTGGGTATATAGGGGTGCCGGAAGGCTATGAGGATGGCTATGAAATATTAAATGATGACAAGTCCCCTGTTTCGTGGTATACTGATTTCGGTTTAGTCTGTGATTCAAACAGATTTCGGAGGCGGTAAACAATGGCATCAGCTTCAGGAAGCAGGTCAGGCGCGGGTAAAAAGAATACAACTTCTTCTTCCAGAACGAGAAGCAATTCCAATACAAAAACTAAAAAAAGCACATCGAATGCACGGAATAAAAGTCAGCAGAAGATTAGAACAGAAGAGGAAAGCGCAATCACCAGTGAGATCATTCTGATTGGTGTCTTTGCGTTAAGTATTCTTCTCTTTTTATGTAATTTTGGGGTGATCGGCCCTGTGGGGAATGCTGTCAGTCATGCGATGTTCGGCATTTTCGGCATGATGGCTTATGTGATTCCGGTGATGATTTTTCTCGGGATTGCTTTTGGTATCTCCAACAGAGGGAATGTGTTCGCTGTAATGAAAATTGTGGCGGCTGTTCTTTTGGTACTTTTAATTGGGGTGGTGCTGGAGCTGATCGGGGGGCAGGTGCCTTCCATGGAGAAGTATTCTGTTGCGTTGCTTTATAAGGTGAGCGCGGATTCCAAGGCCGGGGGCGGGGTGCTGGCTGGTTCCCTTGCCTATCTTCTGAATCATTTCCTGGGCATGGTGGGAGCTGTGCTTCTGGTAATCGTGCTGGCAATTATATGCCTGGTGCTGATTACGGAGAAATCTTTTGTGGGCGGCGTGAAGTCGGGGAGCAGGAAGGTATATGAGTCTGCCCGTGAGGATGCAAGAGTGCGTAAGGAACGCGCCCGGATAAGAAGAGAAGAGCTGGAAGCCAGAAGGGAAGAGGAAGAACGGCTGGCACAGGAGGAGGAGGCGCGCAGGGATGCGGAGCGGATTCTCCGGATGGATAAAAAGGTGTCCGGCGTAATGATTGATACCACCCTGGCGGCGCAGGAGAAAGAGGCCCGTGAGGAAAGCAGGGAACGGCTGAGAAATGATATTCATGAAATAACGGTGGAGGATGCTGCGGCGGAAAAGAAAGAGAGTGTCAAGGTAGCGCCCAAAACAGATAATATTATTGATTTTGATAAAATACAGATACATACCGCCGGGCAGACGGTCCGGGAGGAGGAAGGGGAAGCTGCGGGTGAGCTGCATCCCGTCAAAGAACCTGCCGTTTCGGATCCTCTGGCACAGACCTACAAAAATGCGGATGTATTCAGCGATATGAAGGAAGTGTCACCCGTACATATTACGGCAAAGCCTGTGGGGGAGGCACGTTCTGAGATTTTTGACAGCCAGGTATTCCCGGTGGGGGCGGAGCCTGAAATGGACGTTGTTGCGGCAGGGGAGGAGCTTCCCTGGGACGAGCCGTCAGGAATGCCGGGGGACGGGGTGGTAGAAGATGTCAGCAGCCCTGCGCCTGAAAGGGAGCGGCCGAAGGCCAGGCTTTCGAAAGAGGAACATCCGCTTCCGGGAGGCGGAAAGCAGTTTACCGGCGAAGGGCGCCAGCTTACGCTGAAGGATATAGAACCGGCCGGGAAAGCGGCTGCGGCGGCGGGAACTGCCGGACAGGCGGCCATGGCTGAAATGCGCAGGGAAGGGGCGCCTGCAGTTGCCCAGATACCGAAAAAAGAGCGCCCCTATCATTTCCCTCCGATTTCACTTCTTCAGAAGGTTGGCGGAAACAATTCCGGGGATTCAGTCAGGGAGCTTAAAAATACGGCGGCCAAGCTGCAGCAGACGCTGGCTACCTTCGGCGTTAAGGTGACCATTACAGATATCAGCCAGGGACCGTCCGTAACCAGGTATGAGCTGCAGCCGGAGCAGGGTGTTAAGGTCAGCAAAATCCTGGGACTGGCGGATGATATCAAATTGAACCTGGCGGCAATGGATATCCGTATTGAAGCGCCGATACCCGGAAAAGCAGCGATCGGGATCGAGGTTCCCAATAAGGAAAATACCATGGTTTCGCTTCGTGAGCTGATGGAAAGCAAGGAGTTTAAGGAGTTCCCGTCACGGCTGTCCTTTGCCGTAGGGAAGGACATTGCCGGTAAGGTAGTTGTTTCCGATATTGCCAAGATGCCTCATATGCTCATTGCAGGTTCTACCGGTTCCGGTAAATCGGTCTGTATCAATACATTAATAATGAGTATTTTGTATAAAGCCAAGCCGGATGAGGTCAAGCTGATCCTGGTGGATCCCAAGGTGGTGGAGCTGAGTGTTTATAATGGGATTCCGCATCTGCTCATCCCTGTTGTGACCGATCCGAAGCAGGCTTCTGCGGCCCTGCACTGGGGCGTTGCCGAGATGACGGACCGTTACCAGAAATTTGCGGATATGAACGTCCGTGATTTGAAGGGATATAATAAGAAAGTTGAAGACATGCGGGCGAAGGGAGACACAACGGCTCCCGATAAGCTGCCTCAAATCGTCATTATTGTAGACGAGCTTGCCGATCTGATGATGGTGGCTCCCGGTGAGGTGGAGGAATCCATCTGCCGTCTGGCCCAGCTGGCCAGGGCTGCGGGGATCCATCTGATTATTGCGACCCAGCGTCCTTCCGTGGATGTTATCACGGGCCTGATTAAAGCCAATATGCCCAGCCGTGTGGCTTTTGCCGTATCCAGCGGCGTGGATTCCAGAACCATTCTGGATATGAATGGTGCGGAAAAGCTGTTGGGAAAAGGAGATATGCTTTTCTATCCCCAGGGCTATTCCAAACCGGCGCGTATCCAGGGAGCTTTTGTTTCCGACGGCGAGGTTTCCGATGTGGTTGATTTCCTGAAGAACCAGGTGATTGGAAATGTTTACGATGATCAGATCGTTGAAAAGGTAAAAACGATGGAATCCTCCGGCGGTGGAAGCGGCGGAGGTGCCGGCGGCGGTGGGCCGGAAAGAGACGCCTACTTTGAAGAAGCGGGCAAGTTTATCATCGATAAGGATAAAGCGTCTATCGGCATGCTTCAGAGAGTGTTTAAAATCGGCTTCAACCGTGCGGCGCGCATTATGGATCAGCTTGCGGAAGCGGGTGTTGTGGGAGAAGAGGAAGGCACCAAGCCCAGGAAGGTGCTGATGAGCCCGGAACAATTCGAACAATACATAGAGGAATCGTAACTGTGAAGGTGTTTTTAAAGCAGTTGCCCAAAAACTCTTTAATCAAGGAGGATACAAATGAAAACAGATATTGAAATCGCACAGGAAGCGGTCATGGAGCCAATCGTTAAGGTGGCGCAGAAGCTGGGGATCAAAGAGGATGAGCTGGAGCTTTACGGAAAGTATAAAGCGAAAATATCCGATGAGTACATGAATTCCATCAAAGGAAACCCGGACGGAAAGCTGGTACTGGTGACAGCCATCAATCCCACGCCCGCCGGGGAAGGCAAGACCACAACCAGCGTAGGCCTGGGCGAAGCCTTTGGGAAGCTGGGGAAAAAAGCGGTAATCGCCCTGCGTGAGCCTTCTCTTGGGCCCTGCTTTGGCATTAAGGGCGGAGCGGCCGGCGGCGGCTATGCCCAGGTGGTTCCCATGGAAGATTTGAACCTTCATTTCACAGGGGATTTCCATGCGATTACATCTGCCAATAATTTATGTGCCGCTCTTCTTGATAATCATATTCAACAGGGAAATGAACTGGGTATTGATACCAGACAGGTGGTCTGGAAACGCTGCCTGGATATGAATGACCGTGTGCTGCGCAACATTGTTGTGGGTCTGGGAAATAAAATGGACGGTACGGTAAGGGAGGATCATTTTGTCATTACCGTTGCAACGGAAATTATGGCTGTTCTCTGCCTGGCGGAGGATATGGACGATCTGAAGGAAAGGCTGTCCAGAATGGTAGTGGCTTATACTTTTGACGGAAAGCCCGTTACCGCAGGGGATATCCATGCGGTAGGCTCTATGGCGGCACTGCTGAAGGATGCGCTTAAGCCCAACCTGATTCAGACGCTGGAGCATACGCCGGCGCTGGTTCACGGCGGTCCCTTCGCCAATATCGCCCATGGCTGCAACTCGGTAAGAGCCACCAAGACTGCTTTGAAAATGGCTGATTACGTTATCACAGAGGCTGGCTTTGGCGCAGATCTGGGCGCTGAAAAATTCTTTGATATCAAATGCCGCATGTCCGGACTGAAGCCTGATGCGGTCGTTCTTGTAGCCACGGTCAGAGCGCTGAAATACAACGGCGGTGTACCCAAGGCAGAGCTTGGCAGCGAGAATCTGGAAGCCCTGGAAAAAGGAATTGTCAATCTGGAGAAGCATATTGAAAACCTTCAGAAATACGATGTTCCTGTTGTGGTTACCCTGAATTCCTTCATTTCGGATACGGCAGCGGAAATTGCTTTTGTAAAGAAATTCTGCGAGGACAGAGGCTGTGAGTTCGCCATTTCCCAGGTATGGGAAAAGGGCGGTGAAGGCGGAATTGAGCTGGCGCAGAAGGTTCTGGAAACACTGGAAAAGAAGGAAAGCCATTTCCATGTATTATATGAGGATACTCTCAGCCTGAAAGAAAAGATTGCTGCAGTTTCCAAAGAAATTTACGGGGCGGACGGTGTGGTTTATTCGCCTGCGGCGGAGAAACAGCTGAAGAAGCTGACAGAGCTTGGTTTCGGCGGACTGCCGGTCTGCATGGCAAAAACCCAGTACTCCCTTTCCGATAACCCGGATCTTCTGGGACGGCCGGAAGGCTTTGAAATCAATGTGAGAGAAGCCTATGTATCCGCGGGAGCGGGCTTTGTGGTTGTACTGACCGGAGCGGTCATGACGATGCCGGGGCTTCCCAAGACACCGGCCGCGTTCAGTATTGATGTGGACGAAGGCGGCAGGATAACCGGCCTTTTCTGAGAATTATCAGGAATGCAGGGTATTTTTTGACAGCATATGTACCAGCGCAGGAAGGAGAGAATGACCTATGGCAAAAATTATTGACGGTAAGGCAATATCCAAAGCCATCAAGGATGAAGTAAAGCAGCAGGTGGAGGAATGGAAGCAGCAGGGGATTACAGTTACCCTGGCTGTTATCCAGGTAGGCAGTAACCAGGCCTCTACCGTATATGTGAACAATAAAAAGAAGGCCTGCGAGTACACGGGCATCCGTTCGTTTTCTTATGAGCTGCCGGAGGAAACCACGCAGGAGGAGCTTCTTTCTCTTGTGAGGGAGCTTAATGACAGGGAGGACGTGAACGGCATCCTGGTACAGCTTCCTCTTCCTGCGCATATGGACGAGGATGAGGTGATCAGGACGATTTCACCGAAAAAGGATGTGGACGGCTTTCATCCCCAGAGCGTTGGCGCGTTATGCATAGGCCAGCCGGGGTTTGTATCCTGCACCCCTGCGGGGATTATCGAGCTGCTCAAAAGATCCGGCGTTGAAATCGCAGGCAGGGAATGCGTGGTTATCGGCCGCAGCAATATTGTGGGAAAGCCCATGGCTATCCTTCTTCTGCGTGAAAACGGCACAGTTACCGTGGCTCATTCTAAAACTGCGGATTTGAAGGCGGTAGCCAGAAGGGCAGATATTCTTGTGGTTGCTGTGGGCAAAGCCAAAATGATAACAAGCGAATATGTGAAGCCCGGCGCCGCAGTCATCGATGTGGGGATGGACAGGGATGAAAATAACAGGCTTTGCGGCGATGTGGACTTTGAAGATGTGGAAAAGGTGGCAGGCAGCATCACCCCGGTTCCCGGAGGTGTGGGCCCTATGACGATTGCCATGCTGATGCACAATTGCCTGGAGTCCGTAAAGCTTCAGGGAAAGTAACAGGAAGGATTGTGTATGAAATGTCCCAGATGTGGAAGTGAAATCAAGGACGGAAGGCTGTTTTGCGAGAAATGCGGGGAAGAAATCCGGATAGTGCAGGATTTTGAACCGGAGATGGAAGTGAATATGGAAGGAAATATTTCCATTGAAGATGAAATCTCCATGGAAGAAAACCTCTCCGCAGATGATATTCTGTCTGATGATACGGAAAAATCGGGGACAGAGCCCTGGCGGAGTGGAGTTCTGCAGAAAATAGGGAAACGGGTTTCCCTGCTGACGGTAAGACAGAGAATGATAATGGCTGTCGTACTCGTTCTTCTGCTGAGCGCGGTTTTGGGACTGGCGGTGGCGGGAGTGCAGCATTTCAGCGCAGATTATCAGTATGATAAAGCGCTGGAATACATAAACAAAAAGGATTATGCAAAGGCATGTTCCTATGCGGAAAGAGCTGTGGAGCTGGAACCGGGCAATGTGGAATATCTGGTACGGCTTGCCGGCTGCTTTAGCGCCATGGGCAATGAAGAGGAGACCATTGAGCTGTGTCTTCGTATTATAGGAATGGACGAATCCAATGAAGCGGCCTACAAACGTTTAATATCCATATATGAGAAAAGAAAAGAGTATGATATAATAAATGAGCTGCTTCTTTCCTGTGGAAATGAACAGATAGTAAACCAGTATCCTGGTTTTATAGCCAAACCGCCGGAATTTTCCTTCAAGGGAGGTGTTTACAATGAGACGCTTTCATTGAAAATGCTGGCGAATACCCAGGGCACCATTTATTATACGGTGGACGGCAGCAAACCTGATGAAAGCGGTCTGGTGTATTCCTCCCCGGTTTTTCTGGAATCCGGTCAGTATGATATCCGTGCGGTTTTCATCAATTCCTATGGTGTGGAAAGTGATGAAACACAGGAACATTATTTTGTGGACGTAACCGTGCCGGAGGCTCCGCTGGTAAGCCCTGAGGAAGGGGAATATTCACGCCCCACCATCATTTCGGTAGAGGTGCCCGAGGATTATACGGTATATTATACCACTGACGGAACGCTTCCTACTGCTGACAGCATTCAGTATACCGGGCCGTTTCCCATGCCGGTGGGAGTCAATACCTTCCGGTTTGTCAGCTACAGTGCTGCGGGAGTGGCAGGCGTGGAAACGCAGGTACGCTATTCGCTGAACCTGCATGCGGCGCTGAGTATTGAAGCGGCGAAGAACAAGCTGCTGTTTGAACTGGTCAATGCCGGTATCATCCAGGATATGAGCGGCAGCGTGAAGACAGGGAGCGGACATAACGTTTATGGATATAAATATGCGGTGACGGTAGACGGAACCGATTATTATCTTTACAGGGAATATTATGAAGACGATGCCGGGAACCGTGCCGGAACAGGCACGGATTATGTGGTAAGCATCATGGAAGGACAATGTTATAAAGCAGTGCAGGCTGCGAAGGAAACTTTGGCGGCAGGTGCGGCAGTACAGGGAGACGGCGGCAAACTGCCGGACGAGCCTGAGACTTCTGCGAAGGAAGCCTCTGAGGAAAACGCGGATGCTAAGGACAAAGGCCCCTGGAGCACACTGATACTGCAGGATATAAATTCCGGATCCAATCCGGAGTAAGTCATCAAGACATTATTAAACAAGCAGATGGAGGGAAAAAATGTATCAGATTTTACAGGCAAAGGAACTGACCACAAACATTTTTATGATGGTAGTGGAAGCAAAGAGAGTTGCAAAATCCTGTGAACCGGGACAGTTTGTAATCGTAAGAAGGGATGCTGACAGCGAGAGAATTCCGCTTACTATCTGTGATTATGACAGAGAAGCGGGCACGATCACCATCGTATTCCAGATTGTGGGAGCAGGAACATTGGAAATGTCTACCCTGAAGGCAGGAGATGCCTTCCATGACGTTGTAGGTCCTCTGGGCCGTCCTTCGGAACTGGTGGAGGAAGACATGGAGACTCTTTCCAGGAAAAAAATCCTTTTTGTTGCAGGCGGCGTGGGAACAGCTCCCGTATATCCCCAGGTGAAATGGCTTCATGAGCACGGAATTGCAGCGGATGTTATCGTAGGCGCAAAGACTAAAGATCTGCTGATTCTGGAAGAGGAAATGAAGTCTGTTGCCGGAAATCTCTATGTGACTACGGATGACGGCTCCTACGGAAGAAGCGGTATGGTAACACAGACAATCCAGGATCTGGTGGAGAAAGAAGGCAAGGCCTACGATGTCTGCATTGCTATCGGACCGATGATCATGATGAAATTTACCTGCAAAATGACAGAGTCCCTGAATATTCCCACTATTGTCAGCCTGAATCCCATTATGGTTGACGGAACCGGTATGTGCGGCGCCTGCCGTGTAACCGTAGGCGGCGAAGTGAAATTCGCCTGCGTGGACGGACCGGAATTCGACGGACATAAGGTTAACTTTGATGAAGCAATGAAGCGCCAGCAGATTTATAAGACAGAAGAAGGCAGGGCGTTTTTAAAGGCCAAAGAAGGCGCTACCCACCACGGCGGATGCGGTAACTGCAACTGACAGGTATAATTTGCGGAATGAATGAAGACAGTGACAGTTCAGTCAGCGGAACTGTTACCGAAGACAGTGACAATGGAGGATAATATGGACGTTTTAAAGAAAGTGCCTGTAAGAGAACAGGATGCAAAGGTGAGGGCTACCAATTTTGAAGAGGTGTGCCTTGGATATAATAAAGAAGAGGCTATGGAAGAAGCTGCAAGATGCATTAACTGCAAGAATGCCCAGTGTATCAAAGGCTGTCCGGTATCCATCAACATCCCCGGCTTTATCGAAAAGGTAAAGGAAGGGGATATCGAGGCGGCTTATCAGGTTATCAGTGAGGCTTCCGCGCTTCCTGCCGTATGTGGCCGTGTATGCCCTCAGGAAAGCCAGTGTGAAGGAAAATGCATCAGAGGCATTAAAGGGGAGCCGATTTCCATCGGTAAGCTGGAGCGTTACGTAGCCGACTGGGCAGGGGAAAACAACATCAAACCGGAAGGCGCAAAAGAGAAAAAGGGCAAGAAGGTTGCTGTTATCGGTTCCGGCCCTGCAGGACTGACCTGTGCGGGAGATCTGGCAAAGATGGGCTATGAGGTTACCATTTTTGAAGCGCTGCATGAGCCCGGCGGCGTTCTTGTATACGGAATCCCTGAATTCCGTCTTCCCAAGGAAGCTGTAGTGAAGAAGGAAATTGAAAATGTAAAATCTCTGGGCGTTACAATCGAAACCAATGTAATTGTGGGAAAATCCGTAACCATTGATGAGCTTCTGACAGAAGAAGGATTTTCTGCCGTATTCATTGGCTCCGGCGCGGGGCTTCCCAAGTTTATGGGAATCCCCGGAGAAAATGCGAACGGTGTGTTCTCTGCAAATGAATATCTGACAAGAAGCAACCTGATGAAGGCATTCCGCGAGGATTCCGAGACGCCTATCATGCGCGGCAAAAAGGTAGCGGTAGTCGGCGGCGGAAACGTAGCTATGGATGCGGCAAGAACAGCTCTTCGTCTCGGGGCTGAGGTTCATATTGTTTATAGAAGAAGTGAAGAAGAGCTGCCTGCCCGTGTGGAAGAAGTGCACCATGCAAAGCAGGAAGGAATTATATTCGATCTGCTCACCAATCCCGTTGAAATCCTTGAGGATGAAAACAACTGGGTATGCGGCATGAAATGCGTGAAGATGGAGCTGGGCGAGCCCGATGCTTCCGGAAGAAGGCGTCCTGTGGAGATTCCCGGTTCCGAGTTCGTAATCGACTGCGACACTGTAATCATGTCCCTGGGAACCTCTCCCAACCCGCTGATTTCCTCCACCACCGAAGGGCTGGATACCAACAAGTGGAAATGCATCGTTGCCGATGAAGAATTCGGAAAGACCTCCAAAGAAGGCGTTTACGCCGGCGGTGACGCCGTAACCGGAGCCGCCACAGTAATCCTGGCAATGGGGGCTGGTAAGGCCGGGGCTAAAGGAATCGACGAATACTTATCCAAGTAATACCATTGCCTGCAATGGGGGCAGGCAAGGCTGGCGCTAAGGGAATAGACGAATACTTATCCAAGTAATACCATTGCCTGCAATGGGGGCAGGAAAAGCCGGGGCTAAGGGAATAGACGAATACTTGTCAAAGTAACTGAGTTTGGAAACAGGGAGATGCAGCATCATGGTAAATCATATTGTTTTTTGGAATTTCAAGCCTGAACTGACGGAGCAGGAAAGAGAAGAGGCCGGTAAGATGATCCGGCAGAGTCTGGAAGCGGTCAGGGAAAAAGCGGAAGGGGTCATCAGACTGGAGGTGCGGATTAATGAGCTGGCATCCAGCAATAAGGATATCGCCCTGATTTCCAGCTTTGAAACGGTGGAGGCGCTGAATGCGTACCAGATTCATCCCGACCATGTAAAGGCGGGCAGTTTTGTCAAAACAGTGACCTGTGACAGAGCCTGTTTTGATTATGAAGGCTGAGATTAATTGTAACGATTCCGCCTCTGACAGGGGCGGAGCGCTGAAAGAGGAGGAGTCATTATGCCCTGGTGTCCAAAGTGTAAAAACGAATATGTGGATGGCGTAAAGACGTGTGTTGACTGCGGCTGTGACCTGGTGGGTTCCCTGGAGGAAATGGAAAAGGAAGGCCTGATTTTCGGGACGCAGGAAGAAATGGAAGAACTGCTTTCCTTCCTTTCCTGCAATGGAATCAAAAGCGGGGAACTACGTTTTGACGAAACAGAGGATCTGTATGAATTATTCGTTTCTCCGGAGGAAAAGGGCAGAGCTTCCCGCTATTCCGGCATTTTCCAGAAGGAGAAAAACCTTCGGGAAAAAAAGAAAGCGATAAATAACAATAGTTTTGAAGATATGCAGGAAGAGCTGGCGGAGACGGAGGAAGAGGCTGAAGAAGAAGCTGTGGAAGCTGCACCGGCAGGCCCGGTGTATGAAGCGGCCTCCCAGAAAGCCGAGAATTTCAAGTCGGGTGCTTATACGCTGCTGGGAGCCGGTATTGTGGGCATGATCCTGCTCATCTGCCTTCTGGCGGGCGTCCTGCCGATACAGCTTAACGGAAGCACGAAATATCTTACCGGCGGGGTAATGGGAGCGCTTTTTCTCGTATTTATAGTAATGGGAGTGCTTTCCCTGAAATCCTCCAGGCAGTTTGAGGGAAAAGCAAAGGAAGAATCCGCTCTGAAAGAGGAGCTGCGCCGCTGGTGTGATGAGAATATTACGGCGGAGGCTGTGGACGCTTCAATTCCGGATCTGCCGGATGCGGAGGAGGCACGCTATTTCAGGCGGACGGAACGGATCCGCGCTATGATATCCGAGAATTTCCTGAATCTGGAGGCCGGCTATCTGGAAAATTTTGTGGATGAAATATATCCACAGTTTTTCGGCGGAGACGGACAGTAACTGTGAAGAAACCAGGCAGTTAGGAATGAGTTAAATATGCGGCAGCCTCTGAGTGGGATCAGAGGCTGTTTTCAGGTAATTGTCCCGGGGCCGTGCGCCGCGCACGGGCAGGATATAGGATATGATTGTGATGCGGCGGAATGCCGGACAGGAAAGGGAGCGGTATATGAAAATCTCAATTATCTGCGTTGGGAAAATAAAAGAAAAATTTTACAGAGAGGCCGTTGCCGAATATGCCAAAAGGCTTTCACGCTACTGTAAGCTGGAGGTGCTTGAGGTGGAGGATGAAAAGACGCCGGAACAGCCAAGCCCCGCGCAAAAGGAGCAGATCCTGCGCAGGGAGGCCGAACGCATGGAACGTTATATCAGGCCGGACGCCCATTTAACAGCGCTTGCCATAGAAGGCAGAAAAATGGATTCCGAACAGTTCGCTTCCCGTATAGAAAGCCTGGGCGTCAGAGGAACCAGCCATATCCAGTTCCTGATAGGCGGATCGCTTGGAATCCATCCGTCCCTGCTGGATAAGGCGCATGACAAACTCAGCTTTTCCGATATGACCTTCCCTCACCAGCTGATGCGGGTAATACTGCTGGAACAGATTTACCGGGGATACCGGATCATGAACAAAGAACCGTATCACAAATAAATGTATTTGACTTGCTGTAAAATGAAAAGCGTGTCAGACACGCAGACAGGAGAACTAATGGAACGCAATCTGATTATGCTGGGAACCGGACATGCCATGGTGACCAGATGCTATAATACATGCTTCTGCATACAGAACGCAGAGGACTACCTTCTGGTGGATGCAGGCGGCGGAAACGGAATCCTTTCCCGGCTGGAGGAGGCGCAGATCCCTGTGGAAAAAATACACTGTATGTTCGTCACCCATTCCCACACGGATCATGTGCTGGGCGTGGTCTGGATGATACGGAAGGTGGCCACAATGATGCGCGGCGGCTCCTATGAAGGAAAGTTTAAAATTTACTGCCATGAAGAGCTAGCGGATACGATTACCCAGCTCTGTATGCTCACGCTGGTTAAGAAATTCACCTCGTTTCTGGGAGACCGTATTCTGATTAAGAAGGTGAAGGACGGGGAAGAAAAAAATGCGGCGGGCATGAAGCTGACTTTTTTTGACATCCATTCCACGAAAACAAAACAGTTCGGATTCCGGGCGGGGTTTGAGGACGGGACAAGGCTTACCTGTCTGGGGGATGAACCCTATAAGGAAACGGCCAGACCCTATGCCGAAGGCTGTGACTGGCTGTTGAGCGAAGCCTTCTGTCTGGACAGGGATAAGGAAATTTTCCATCCTTACGAAAAGCATCACAGCACGGCGCTGGATGCCGGACGCCTGGCACAGCAGCTTCATGTGAAGAACCTGGTCCTTTACCATACGGAGGATACCTGTCTTTCGGAAAGAAAGGAGTCCTACACAAAGGAAGCGGCCCGGTGCTTTGACGGAAATATTTTTGTGCCTCTGGACCTGGAAAGAATCCGGTTATGAAGAGGGGAAAATGCTCATATACTGCAATATGAGTAGAAAATCTAATGTATTTAAAAAGAAAAGTATAACCGGAAAGAAAAGCGTACTGGAAAAAAGCTCCGCCCCGGGCAGGAAGGAGCAGCTTGTGGAGTCCCTGAAGCTGCCCAAGGATATGCTTCTTGGGGCTTCCATCCTCACCATGACGGGAAATCACGAGCTGTGGGTGGAAAATTACAAGGGAATTATCGAGTATACCACGGAGTCAATCATACTGCAGGCAAAAACCGGACAGATCGCTATCTGTGGATGCGGGCTGGTCATTGATTATTATACCAACGAGGACATGAAGATAATCGGAAATATACAGTGTATCCGCTATCTTTGACACCATGGAGGGATAATAGGCATGAAGGAATTTTTCCGGTATCTGCGGGGGTATCTGAAGATAAAGGTATGGGGATATTCTCCGGAGCGGTTTATGAATCTGTGCAGCAATCACCACATTCTGCTGTGGGACATTGCCAGGCAGGAGGATTGCTATACCATGTATATCAGCCTGTCCGATTTCTACAAGCTGCGGCCGATTGTAAAAAAGACCGGAACAAGGGCAGCCGTTCTGGAACGATACGGGCTGCCTTTTTTTATACGGAAAATGCGGAAAAGAAAGGTCTTTGCCCTGGGGCTTCCCTGCTGTCTGGCCTTTCTTATCGCCATGTCCCAGTTTGTATGGGCCATTGATTTTGAAGGAAATGTATCTATTACGGATGATGTGCTTCTGGATTTCCTGGCGGAGAACGGCGTGGATTACGGCGTGGCCAAAAACAAGGTGGATATCGAAGCCCTGGAGGCGGGACTTCGGGAAAATTTCGATATAATTACCTGGACATCGGCCAGGATAGAGGGCACCCATTTTATTGTTAAAATCAAGGAAAACGATCTGGCTGTGGAGGAAGAGACGGAGGACGACAAGGAAAACTGGCCCGGAAGCAATCTGGTGGCCACACAGGACGGCGTGGTAGTATCCATCCTCACAAGACAGGGGGTGCCAAAGGTGACGGAAGGCACGAGCGTGCAGAAGGGAGACATCCTGGTTTCCGGGGCAGTGCCGGTCATGGCCGATGACGGGACGGTGCGGGAATACCAGTTCTGCCATGCGGACGCGGACGTGGCCCTGGTTTATGAAATCCCTGTACATGAAGAACAGCCGCTTCTGTATGAATATAAAAACTATACCAACCGGGAAAAGAAGGATTTGTTTTTTTCATTGGGACATAAACGCTACATACTGAAGCTGGGAGAGTGCAGGTTTGTAAAATACGATACCATACTTGACAGCCGCCAGCTGTGCATCTTAAACCAGATCTACCTTCCCTTTTATTATGGCTTTGTAGTACACAGGGAATATCTTCCAGTAGAAGCGGTTTATCAGGAAAAAA
This sequence comes from Eisenbergiella massiliensis, assembly GCF_003435485.1. Classification (NCBI taxonomy): domain Bacteria; kingdom Bacillati; phylum Bacillota; class Clostridia; order Lachnospirales; family Lachnospiraceae; genus Eisenbergiella; species Eisenbergiella massiliensis. Next base: position 66,658 of record NZ_QVLV01000013.1, on the reverse strand, counting down.
AGGCGGAATCCATGCTGAATGAAGCACTTTCAAAAAATATAGTAAGTTTAGAAGAAAAAGGGGTACAAATAATACAAAAAGATGTTAAAATAGAAGCAGTGGGCAATATGCTGGTGATGGACGGCTATATGACCGTGCAGGGAAATGACGGTAAATCACAGCCTGTACAGGAACAGCAGCCTGCGGCTGAAAATGAGACGGAACCCGGGAGCAGTCAGTAAATATATGGAGCAGTTTGAAGAGATAATTGAAATGGAAGCCGGACATATTCTGAATGTGTTCGGCGAATACGATAAATATGTGAAGAAGCTGGAGAAATATCTGTCGGTCACCATAGTTGACAGGGACGGAGGCGTCCGGATTACCGGTTCGAGGAAGCATGTGGAGCAGACCGCAGCCATTCTGAACCAGCTTCTGGAATTATCGAAAAGGGGAAACCAGATTCAGGAACAGAATGTGGATTATGCGATTGAGATGAGTATGGAAAGCAACAATGACGCACTTTTGGAAATAGACGGCGATCTTATCTGCCATACGGTGAGCGGAAAGCCGATTAAGCCGAAAACGCTGGGACAGAAGCAGTATGTGGATGCGATCCGCAGGAATATGATCGTTTTCGGCATGGGCCCTGCCGGCACAGGCAAGACCTATCTGGCCATGGCTATGGCAATTACGGCATTTAAGAACAACGAGGTGGAACGGATTATCCTTACCCGCCCCGCCATTGAAGCGGGAGAGAAGCTGGGATTTCTGCCCGGCGATCTGCAGAGCAAGGTTGACCCGTACCTGCGCCCTCTCTACGATGCCCTCTATCAGATCATGGGCGCGGAAAGCTTTGTGAAAAACATGGAAAAAGGGCTGATCGAGGTGGCGCCTCTTGCCTATATGCGCGGCCGCACGCTGGACAACGCCTATATCATACTGGATGAGGCGCAGAATACCACGCCTGCCCAGATGAAAATGTTCCTGACGAGAATCGGCTTCGGCTCCAAGGTCATTATAACCGGTGATTCCTCACAGAAGGATCTTATGCCCGGTGTGAAATCCGGCCTTGACGTAGCGGAGAAGGTACTGCAGAAAATCGACGATATCGCCTTCTGTACCCTGACCAGCCGTGACGTCGTCAGACATCCCCTGGTGCAGAAAATCGTAAAGGCATACGAAACCTATGAAAACCGCGAGCTTTCCAGGGAACGCACAAAGCCGCAGAGGGAAACGAAGGATAATGCCCGTAAAAAGGGGAAAGGAAGATTTGCCAGATGACCATATTTGTAGAAAATGAAACCGACTATGTCTTTCCCTTCGACCCCGAAAAGGTTGCCGGGCAGGTCGTCCTGGAGGTGCTGGAAGAGGAAAGCTGCCCATATGAAACGGAAGTGAATATCCTCATTACCGATAATGAAGGCATAAGGCTTTACAACCGGGAATACAGAAATATTGACAGGGAAACGGACGTGCTGTCCTTCCCCAACGTCCCCTTTGAAGCCCCGGCAGATTTTAATGCGGCGGAGCAGTACGAAGCAGACTGCTTCCAGCCTGACAGCGGAGAACTGATTCTGGGAGATATTATTCTTTCCCGTGACAGGATACTGGAACAGGCGGAGAGCTTCGGACACAGCATACGCCGTGAATTTGCGTTCCTTGTGGCCCACAGCATGCTTCATCTGTGCGGCTATGACCATATGGAACCACAGGAAGCAGCCGTAATGGAAGAAAAACAGAACCATGTCCTGGACGTGCTGGGAATTACGAGAGATATTACCGACTGATGACGGCAACTGTCCCGCAACAGTACCGTTATCTGAACTGCTGACGCTGTGCTTAATGCACAAAATAAAAACGACAAATAGAAAAGAAAAACAGAAAAGAAAAATAGAAAAGACTTGATGATAGGATTGCGATACGGATGAAGATGGCTGCGAATAACCATAAGAAAAAAAGAAGAAAAAACGACAGACCGGCCGGAGGAGGCGGCGCTTTTCTTGCCGTTTGCAGCGGTCTGGCCGGTCTGATTGCCATGATTAAAAGAATACCTCTGACCAATATGATCGGAGATAACGGAAACGCCTACTACAGCATGGCGTTTGATACCTACACATTTTTCTTTTTACTCTGCGGCTATGCCGCTCCCGCCGTTGTGGCTAAAATGACGGCGGCCCGGTGCTCCAAAGGACAGTTCCGCAATACCAGGCGGGTCTGGAATGTCTCCATGGGCCTGACAGCCGGTTCGGGCCTGATATGCGCACTGTTCATGTTCCTTCTTTCCGATGTGCTTTCACGCAGGGTTCTCGGAGAACCCATGAGCGCCATCGCTATGAAAATTCTTGCGGTAAATCTTATTTTTGCTTCGGTACTGGGACTCTACAGAGGCTTTTTCCAGGGCATGGGTACGATGGTTCCCACGGCGCTTTCCCGCTTCCTGGAAGAAGTGCTCTGTCTTATTGTAATGCTTGTAGCCGCCGGAAAAATGGGAGAGTACGGCAGCAAGGTGGGAGCCCTGCTTCAGAACCCCAATTACGAACAGGCCTTTGGCGCCGCAGGCGGTATCCTTGGCCTTGTTATCGGAAGCCTGGTACCCCTACTGTTTCTCCTGGTGGTATTTTTCATGTTCCAAAGCAGCTTCCGTAAAAAAGAGCGAAAGGACATGGGAAAAGGCACTGAAAGCTACCACCGCCTGATCCGCATCCTCCTTCTTACCTCTTTCCCGGTAATTCTCATTGCGCTGGTAACCCAGGGCAGTGTCATTGCAGATCAGATCATGTTCCTGAAAATGAGCTCCAAATCACAGGATACCATAGTCCAGTGGGGCGTTTATGCCGGAAAATACAGAATCCTGTCAGGAATGCCCATTATCGTGGTTACCTCCATATGCGCATCCCTCGTACCGGCCATGTCCGTTTCTAACGCCAGCATGAACATCGGCCGCCTCAAGGAAAAGGCCCAGCTGCTTCTCCGCCTGGCCGTCCTGCTTGCCCTGCCTGCAGCCGCCTTTTTTGCCATCATGGCAGATACCCTGATGCCGGCCCTGTTTAAAACAGGAAACCTGGAACTTCCCGCCGCGCTTCTGCGCATCGGAAGCATCGCCATCATATTCCAGGCCCTTTCCATGGCCATGGCAGGCATACTCCAGGGACTTGAACGGGAAAGAAACGTTCTCATCAACTCAGCGATCGCCTTCCTCGTCCATATCATCACCCTGTACATCCTTCTTAAAAGTACGAAGCTGGGCATCACCGCCGTCCTCATTTCCACCATCGTCCTGTATGCCCTGCTTTTTATCCTGAACCTGCTTTCCGTACAACGGCGGATATCCCTGCGCATTGACTGGGGCCGCATGATAGGCACCCCTGTCATCTCCGCAGCCGTATCAGGCGTGATTATCCTCCTGATAAACAAGCTCCTCACCGAAAAAATGGGCAGCATGGCCATGACCATCCTCTGCCTCATCCTCGGAACCATCATATACCTCGTTCTTCTCCTTGCCCTCCACGGCATTACAGAACGAGACCTCAAAGATATCCCCGCAGGAGAGATACTGATCACAGCCGCCAGGGCGCTCCATCTGATGTAGCCCCCGACACCTGCGGGTTACAGACCTGTGATAATTATATTTTTACAGAGAAGTCCTTATAAACAGTGCAGGTACACCGTTTATAAGGGCTTACTTTATAAAACAAAAAAAATTTGCCGGAAAGGATGGAAGAACACATAATGATCCAATTTTCAAAAAAAGAAATAGAACAATATCGAAAACGGATACAGAATAATCCTGCGCTTGTCAGGCATTTGCAGGAGGAAGTTAAGGCTGTATTTACCAGCCGGATTCAGGTCCCCGAAAAAGGAATCGGAAACTGGATCCTATATTACTATTGTCCGGACTGTTCGGTAGCGCTGGAATTTAACAGGAACAATGAAAAGGAACACCGATGCCCAAGATGCGGGAAAATTTATCACGGCGAACCCTTCCATGGCGCCTGGTGGAGCCATATCCACAACCAGAATGCGATCCAAAGCGTAAATATGGGCATATTATTCTTCCTTACAAATGAAAAGGAATATTTTGAAAAGGTAAAGCAGATATTACTAACCTATGCAAAATACTATGTAGGCTATGAAATCCATGGAAACATACCATGCAACGGCCCCGGAAAGGCCGAGGCCCAGACGCTGGACGAGGCAATTCTTATACAGCATTTTGTTACTGCATACGATATGATTCAGGACCAGCTGTCTGCAGAAGAAAAGAAAACTATCTGTGAAGGCCTGTTTCTCCCTGCCGCTGAATTTTTACTGAAATACACAGAAAAACAGATTCACAATCACGCCGTTGTAATTGGAGCGGCATTGGGAATGCTGGGCATCATACTGGACAGAAAAGACTGCATAAAAATTGCCGTCTATGACAAATATGGACTGAAGGACCAGCTGGACAGAGGCGTCCTGGAGGATGGAATGTGGTATGAATGCGCTTTCTCATATCATATGTACGCCCTGAAAAGCTTTTTTACCTATGAAAAATTCGCCCGCCGCACACAACATGGGCTGCTGGGACATCCCAACTACCCGAAAATGATCTCCTGTATTCTGCGCTACATACAGGAAGACGGGACACTGCCTGTTATCAATGATGCACAGCTGTCACAGGGCGGAATGGAAGAATATCAGATTTTGGAATTTGCCGCATCAAACTTCCCTGTTGACGGAATACATGACATACTGAAAAAATCATACCAGGGAACCCCCCGCAGCTTAAACACAGAAGCCTTTCTATACGGACCCGAAACATTAGACACAAAGCAGGAAAAGCTAAAAGAAAGCTATATTGCCCAAAACGGCGGCGGACTGACCATGCTGCGTGAAAATGGCAACACATGCCTTTGCTTTCGACACGGACCATATGCCGGAGAACACGAACACTTTGACAAGCTGGCAATTACACTGCGCGCATTTGGCACCGACATTGCCCCTGATCTGGGAACCTGCGGCTACGGCGCCCCCATGCATTATCAATATTACAAAAACACAGCCACACACAATACGGCAGTCATCGATGAAAGCAACCAACCTCCGGTAAACGCAAGACTGGTACGATATGAGCTCAAGGAACAGGGCATATACCTGGAAGCCGAAGCCGACTTTTCAAAAGACACACGCCCCCGTCCCGACAGCAATGCCCCCAGGCTGTGGAAAGAAGAAATATACGACGGCGTATACATGAACCGCAGGCTTTTCTGGAATCCCAAATGGCTGGCGGAAGTATTTGTGGTACAAGCAGACCGCCCGCACCAGATAGACTGGGTGATGCATTTCAACGGCCAGGCCTGCAAAACCCCCGAAACCGCTGCTGTTTCCCCCTTTTCGCAAAACCCGCCCTTTTGCTTCCTGGAAAAAATGAGACCCCTGGCCGCCAGCCAAGAACTCATAAACACATACCAAACCCAGGACATTTACACCACAATCTACACCAGCCAACAGAACCACCACCTTTACCAGGGACTGGGCCCCGGAAATCCGTCAGATGAAAAAATCACTTATCTAATAGAACGTACCTCCGGAAAACAAGCCATATTCTGCCACCTCATTGAAATAAGAAAAGACGCACCAACAATAGAAAACGTAAAATTTGACCTTACCGGAAAAGATGCCACCATCCGCATTAAAGAAAAACAAAAAACAATCCTACTGCAAATGAAAGACCAACTGCCAATTCAAATTACAGAATTAAATTAACCCAAGGAAATGATTCCTATAACATAAAAATCAACGAAACAACACATTACTAAATAAGAAAATTACATCTAACAATACCCCCAGGTTCTTTCTGCCCTCAATTGGTTCCGTGACGCAGGCATGTGGGGTGGGGGTTTGTTCCGGCAGGCGGGGAGGGATGGGGGGAATTTCCAGTTCCATTAGAAAAAACGGTGATGTTTCTTACAGCCCCGACAGACCATTCATCTGCCGCCCTTAGCGGCTTGTCTGACGAACTGCAGCCGGCCGAAGGCCGCTGCAGTGAGGAGTTCAGCCGCGCTGGCAGAAGAATGGCCTGCCGGGACTGTTAGAAACACCCCGTTTTTGAGACTGGAACAGGAAATCCCCCCATCCCTCCCCGCCTGCCGGAACAAACCCCCACCCCACATACCTGCGCCCCACGGAACCAATTGAGGGCAGAAAGAACCGCCTCCCCCCGCCGCTGAATAATTTGGCTTAAATATGCTGATACTTGATACAAAAGGGATATAAGAGCAGGAGGTTCTTATGCGTTTGTGGAAGAAAATCAGCATATTTTTAATTTATCCGCTGCTCATGCTGGCCGCGGGTTTTCTGGCATCCATAAAGCTGCAGGATTTCTTTTACCCCAGCCGGGAACAGCCTCAGATCGTACAGGAGGAAACAGCGGCGCAGGAGCAGGGAAGTCTGGAAGCGGCGGAGCTTGGCGGCTTAATCATTACCTGTGATACACGTTTTGTGGTAAAGAGCCTGGATTTGGCGGATTCCAGCCGGACGGAGGAGGAACTTCCGATTCCGGAACAGTATATCGGCATGGACAGGGAGGCGTTTCTGTCAGCAATGGACAGCTACGAGACGGCGCCGTCTTTAAATGATCTCAATAAAGGCTTTCTTTCCCTGGATGTGCAGCGGTTCTCAGCCGATGAGGTGGTAATCCAGAAAAATTACGAAAGTAAAAAGAAATGTACAGAGTTCTATCTTGCCGTGGAAAATAATTATGTGGTAGTATATGAATCTGATAAAAAGACGAAATATATGTCCACAGGGATTCCGCTGCAGAGCCTTTCCGCAGAGCTGGCGGGGGAAATTCTCCGTTTCAAATATGTGGGAAGCGAGGCGGAGCTTTATAATTTCCTTGAGTCTTACTCCAGTTAGTATTATAATGGATAACAGTTCGGACGGCTGAAATGAGGACAGGAAGCGACACCTGGAGCCGTCTGAAATGTTACGGGAAAGAGCGCGCGGGACATATGCGCTTGTACAGGATAGGAACCGGTTGTATGAGGAGAAGAGAGATTGGAATTATCGGAGGCGGGGCCTCCGGCCTGATGGCGGCCATATCTGCGGCGCAGGCTGACAGCTCTGGCAGCTGTAAAATCACAGTATTGGAAAAAAAAGACAGGGTGGGTAAGAAACTGCTGGCGACAGGCAACGGGAAATGTAATTTAACCAACCTGTCTTTTTCTGTAGAAAATCCGCAGCAATATTACCGCAGCCAAAATCCGGAGGCGCTTTCCGGGCTGTTTGCGCAGTTTGGGGTACAGGATACGCTGAAGCAGTTCCGGCGTATGGGGATGCTGGTCATGGACAGAAACAGTTATGTATATCCCCTTTCCCAGCAGGCGGCCACCGTGCTGGATACACTGCGTTTTACCCTGGAGGAGCAGGAAACGGAGGTGGTTACAGATTGTGCGGTGGAGAAAATAACCGTTTCCCAAAAGGGGCGGGATACGGAATTCCTGGTGCGCGCCGGTGGGGAAGACTGGCTGTTTGGGAAGCTGATTCTTGCCTGCGGAAGCATAGCCGGTGAAAAAAATGCGGATTTTGGCGGGTATGCCCTGGCGAAGGCCTTAGGACATACGATCCTTAAGCCGCTGCCTGCGCTTGTGCAGCTTCGTTGTGCGGGAAGCTTCTGGAAGGGACTGGCAGGGGTACGGTGTGATGCAAGGATACAGCTCCTGATCAGCGGGCGGGGAACAAAGGAAAGCTATGAGGAGCAGGGAGAGCTGCAGCTGACGGACTATGGGATTTCGGGGATTCCGGTTTTCCAGCTCAGCCGTTTTGCCGCTGCCGCGCTGGATGCCGGAAGGCAGGTGAAGGCAACCATCGATTTCCTGCCGGGATTCCGGGATAATGAGGCCCTGTGGCAGGAGCTGGTGGAAGAAAAATGCACGTCCTGCCGTCAAAGGAGTATGGAGGTGCTGTTTGGCGGCCTGGTGAATAAGAAGATTATCCAGACGGCGGTAAAGCTTTGCGGGCTTTCTATGGGAGACAGGGCGGAACGCAAAAATCTTCCTGCCATAAGGAAGGTTTTTGCGCTGCTCAGAAGCTTTGAAGTGCAGGTGACGGATACGAATCCTTTTGCCAATGCCCAGGTATGTGCGGGCGGCGTACCTCTGACGGAGGTGGACGGGCATCTGGAATCACGCATATGCCCCGGCCTTTATCTGGCGGGAGAGCTTTTGGATGCGGACGGAAGGTGCGGCGGCTACAATCTTCAGTGGGCATGGACCACAGGTTACATAGCGGGGAAAGATGCGGTTCTGTCACTGGGGAAACCAGCCGGCCAACGGAAAAAAGGAAAAAGAGAGTAACAGATTAAAAAAGCTGTTGCAGCAAAGGGAAAAACGGAATGATTCGAATACAACAGATGAAGTTAAAGCCGGGACACGCCCCGGAGGCCGTGGAGGAAAAGGCCGCCAGGATACTGCGCATCCCTGCGGGACAGATTGCCTCCTGCAGCGTGGCGAAGCAATCCATAGATGCCAGGAAGAAACCGGAAATATGGTATTCTTACGTGGTGGATATCACTCTGAAAAGCGGGGATGAGGATAAGGTTATCAGGAAATGCCGGAATGCTGATGTAACCCGGTTTACCCCTGTGGCTTACCATTTTCCCGGGCCGGGAACTGAAAAAATGCAGCACCGGCCGCTTATTATCGGTATGGGGCCGGCGGGGCTTTTCTGCGGCTATATGCTTGCCAGGGCGGGATACCGCCCCATCCTTTTAGAACGGGGCAGCGACGTGCAGACCCGTTCCAGGGATGTGGAAGCATTCTGGGCAGGCGGTCCATGCAGGCCGGATTCCAATGTGCAGTTCGGTGAAGGCGGTGCGGGAACCTTTTCCGACGGCAAGCTGAATACGCTTGTTAAGGATAAAGAGGGCAGAAGCGGCGAGGTCCTGCGGATTTTTGTGGAGCATGGCGCGCCTTCCGGTATTTTGTATGAAAACAAACCGCATATCGGCACGGATATTCTGTCCCAGGTGGTCAGGAATATGCGGGAGCAGATCCTTTCCTGGGGCGGTGATGTCCATTTTAACACCAAAGTGACCGAGCTGCTTTTGGATAAGGGCAGGGTCACCGGCGTAAAATGTGCCGGAGGACAGGTTTTCCCGGCGGAGCAGGTAGTGCTGGCCATCGGCCACAGCGCCAGGGATACCTTTGAAATGCTGGATCAGAAAAAGATACCCATGGAGGCCAAGGCATTTGCCGTGGGACTCCGAGTGGAGCATCCCCAGTCGCTTATCAATCTGTCCCAGTATGCCTGTGAATGGCCGGAGCACCTTCCTCCGGCCTCCTATAAGCTGACGGCCCGGACGTCCGAAAACAGGGGAGCCTATTCCTTCTGTATGTGTCCGGGCGGCTACGTGGTCAATGCCGCAAGCGAGGAGAAGCGGCTGGCGGTAAACGGCATGAGCTACAGCAGCAGGGATGGCAGAAATGCGAATTCCGCGATCATTGTTTCTGTAACACCGGAGGATTTCGGAGCCGAAGGGCCTCTTGCGGGCATCGCCTTTCAGCGCCGGCTGGAAGAAAAAGCATGGGAGCTGGGCGGCGGGAAAATCCCGGTACAGCGTTATCGGGATTTTGCGGACAGAAGCGGGGAAGCGAAGCGGGAAAAACATGTGGCGGCGGATTTTATGCCCTGCATCAAAGGGGAATATACTTTTGCCGATTTAAAACCTCTGTTTTCACCCTCCATCAGGAAAGCTTTTCTGGAGGGAATGGAAGCCTTTGACAGGATCATTCCCGGCTTTGCGGATGATGCGGTCTGCCTTTCCGGCGTGGAAAGCAGAACCTCGTCGCCTGTGCGTATTCACAGGGAGGCTGATTTTCAGTCGCAGGTCAGGGGGCTTTATCCCTGCGGAGAGGGTGCGGGATATGCGGGAGGCATTACTTCCGCCGCTATGGACGGCATGAAGATCGCAGAAGCTATTGCGAAATGCTATGAAATTATATAAAATGCTTTTTAGAGCATATGTACGGAGGATAAAATGATGGAGCAGTATCGTGAAAGGCTTAAGGATAAAAAAAGAATTGTTGTGAAAATAGGCTCTTCGTCCCTTCAGCATCCTGAGACAGGAGATCTGGACTATATTAAGCTGGAGGTTCTTGTAAGGGAGCTTTGCAATCTGAAAAACCAGGGCAAGGATGTGGTTCTTGTTACCTCCGGGGCCATTGCCCAGGGGAAAAAGGTAATGCATCTGAGGGAGGAGGACATCAACGAGCACAACCGGATTGCCATCAAGCAGGCCTGTGCCGCTATCGGCCAGTCGAGGCTGATGATGACCTATGAGCGTATTTTTTCCGAATATAACCAGGTAACCGCCCAGATTCTGATGACTAAAAATACGATAGTGGACGACCTGAACCGTTACAATGCCCACAATACCTTTTCCCAGCTGCTGCAAATGGGTGTTATCCCGGTGGTAAATGAAAATGATACGGTTGCCACCTATGAGCTGGAAATGGATAACGATACACTTTCCGCCATTGTGGCTGCCCTGATTGATGCGGATCTGCTGATTCTCCTTTCCGATATAGACGGGCTGTATACGGATGATCCCAGGAAAAACCCGGATGCCGAATTCGTGGAGATCGTGGAGGAGCTGAGCGATGCCTATATGGATATGGGGAAGGGAAGCACGGGAAGCAGCGTGGGCACCGGCGGCATGAATACCAAGCTAACCGCCGCCAAAATAGCCACCAAGGCAGGAGCGGATATGCTGATCGCGAACAGCAAGGATATTCGCATCATACACCGTCTCATGGACGGCAGGAATTACGGAACTTTGTTTGTGGCAAATAAGGACGAGGATTTTGACCTCCCCGGATTTGTAAGCAGGCTGAAAAAATAAGGACTGTGGCAGTTCGGACAGGGTCTGCGCATTTACTGCGCTGATCGTACGAAATGTATCGGCCAAAACAGGCTATACGGAAAGGAAAACGGCAGAAATGAGCGAACCGCTTACCATGGATGAGAAAATAAAACGAATCAACGAGCTGTATCATAAATCCCAGGCAGAGGGGCTGAGCGCTGAGGAAAAGGATGAACAGGCGCGGCTGCGTAAGGAATATATCAACAGTGTGAAGGCGAACCTGCGTTCCCAGCTGAATAATATCAATATTCAGAACGAGGATGGCTCCGTCATTAATCTGGGGAAAGAACATGCGGAGTAAAAAAGAATGCCGGAAGGAAGCGCTTGCCAGGCGTGCCCTGATGAGCGCCAAAGAGCGTGAGGCCGCCGGCAGACGGATCACAGACTTTCTCAGGGACAGTGAGGAATACCAACTGGCGGAAAAAATTCTGGTTTATGCTTCTTACCGGGATGAGGTGCCTACCTATGATTTGATAGAAGGCGCGCTGCGGGAGGGCAAACAGGTTTTTTGCCCGAAAATTGAAGGCCAGGCGGGAGCCAGAACAATGTCTTTTTACCGGATTATGGATCCGGAGGAGCTTCAGGACGGCTTTCAGGGAATCCCGGAGCCTGTGGTATTGCAGGGAAGGCATTATGAGACGGGAAAAAATTCCCGGGATTTGATCCTCATGCCCGGCACTGCTTTTGACAGGCAAAGGCGGCGGCTCGGATATGGAGGCGGTTTTTATGACCGGTTCTGCCGGAGGGCGCAGGGCGCGGTAAGAATTGCGCTCTGTTTTGACTGCCAGCTGCTGGAAGAGCTGCCCGAGGAGGAAACAGATATAAGGCCGGAACGGATCGTGACGGAATCGGGCTGGATATAGAATAAAACAGGCCGGATATAGAAAAAACGGACTGGATATAAAAAAACTGGCCGGATACAGTCATGCCGGATAAAGAAGAGGAATAGGCCGGGAGATGACACAGGGAGGGCGTGCCGCAGCGGCATGCTGATTTATGAGGTACCGCAGGCCTGCCTGCGGTATTCAGGAGGTATGGTTATGAATCTGACGGAAATGGGAAAAGCGGCGGCAGCTGCGAAATATGAAGTGCAGAAAATGAGCGCGTCTGCGAAAAATGCGGCCTTGCTGGCAGTGGCGGACGCCCTTACAGGAAACTGCGGAAGAATTCTGGAAGCCAACGGGCGGGATGTGAGCCGGGCACAGGAGAACGGAATGCATCCGGGCATGGTGGATCGCCTGCGGCTGACAGAAGCCAGGGTGGAAGCCATGGCGGAAGGGCTGCGCCAGATAGCCGGGCTCCCAGATCCGCTGGGAGAGGTACTGGATCGGTTTACCCGTCCCAACGGTCTGGAAATCGAGAAACGCCGGGTGCCGCTGGGAGTCATTGGAATCATTTATGAATCCCGTCCCAATGTGACGGCGGATGCCTTCGGCCTTTGCTTTAAGGCGGGGAATGCCTGTATCCTCAAGGGCGGGAAGGATGCCATTGATTCCAACACCGCCATTGCGGAAAGCATCCGCGCATCTCTTGCAGAATGCGGCGCCTGCGCCGATGCCATCCAGCTGATTACCGATACGGACAGGGAAACAACGGAGCGGTTCATGAAGCTGAACGGCTATGTGGATGTACTCATTCCCAGAGGCGGCGCGGGACTGATCCGGGCGGTGGTGGAAAACAGCACGATACCCGTGATTGAAACCGGCACAGGCAACTGTCATATCTACGTGGATGAATATGCCGATATCCAAAAAGCAATCCCTATCATCATAAATGCCAAGACACAGCGTATCGGTGTCTGCAATGCCTGTGAGTCCCTGGTGATTCACGAAAATATCCGGGAGAAGGTCCTGCCGGCCCTGGCGGAAGCCCTCAGAAGCGCATCCGTGGAAATCCGGGGGGACGAAAGGACACTGCGCAGTATCCCCGACGCGTCTGCGGCTGACGAAGAGGACTACGGAAAGGAATACCTGGACTATATTCTTTCTGTGAAAACAGTGGACAGCCTGGACGAGGCCATTACCCATATCAACCGTTACAATACGGGACATTCCGATTCCATTATCACGGAGAATGCCGACAATGCACAACGGTTTCTGAATGAAGTGGATTCCGCCTGCGTTTACGCCAATGCATCCACCCGGTTTACGGACGGCTTTGAATTCGGCTTCGGCGCGGAAATCGGAATCAGCACCCAGAAGCTGCATGCCAGAGGCCCTATGGGCCTAAAGGAACTGACTACCTATAAATACGTCATCCGCGGAAACGGACAGATCAGATAACAAAGGAGAAATTATATGAGCAAGGTTGTAGATAAATTTTTAACCTATGTAAAAATCGATACCCAGTCAGACGAAGAAAGCACCACCTTCCCAAGCACGGAAAAGCAGAAGGATCTGGCGCGCCTCCTGGTGAAGGAGCTTACTGAAATGGGCGCTGCAGATGTAAAAATGGATGAAAAATACGGCTATGTATATGCGACCATCCCCTCCACGCTGAAGGACAAAGAGAAAAAAGTGCCTGTAATCGGCTTTATTGCCCATATGGATACCTCTCCGGCGGTAAGCGGAAAGGATGTAAAGCCAAGAATTGTAGAGAACTACGATGGCAGGGATATCCTGTTGAATCAGGAAAAGGGAATTATCCTCCCTGTAAAGGAAAACCCTGAGCTTCAGGACTATGTGGGGAAGAGCTTAATCGTAACGGACGGAACCACACTGCTGGGCGCGGATGACAAGGCGGGAGTCGCGGAAATCATGACCATGGCCGAAACCCTGCTTAAGTCTCCTGAAATAGAACACGGCACCATCCGCATCGCTTTTACGCCGGATGAAGAAGTGGGAAGCGGCGTGGATTATTTTGATGTGCCGGGCTTCGGCGCGGATTTCGCCTATACAGTGGACGGCGGTGCACTGGGCGAACTGGAATATGAGAATTTCAATGCCGCAGGCGCCAGGCTTCACGTACACGGCTACAGCGTACACCCGGGCAGCGCCAAGAATAAGATGCTCAACGCCATTCTCCTGGCCCAGGAATTCCAGAATCTTCTTCCTGTGCATGAGAATCCCGCTTCCACGGAAGGATATGAGGGCTTTTATCATCTGGAGAAATTCAGCGGCGTTGTGGAAAGCGCGGTGGCGGATTACATCATCCGCGATCATTCCCGGGAAAAATTTGAGCAGAAGAAGGCGTATTTCAAAGATGCTGCGGCTTTGATGAACTTAAAGTACGGCAGGGAAGTCCTGACAGTGGAAATGACGGACAGCTACTATAATATGAAAGAAAAGATATACCCGGAAAATGCCCATCTCATTGATACGGCTGTGAAGGCGATGGAAATGGCGGAGGTGACTCCTGTAATTTCTCCCATCCGCGGCGGTACGGACGGCGCGAGGCTTTCCTTTATGGGGCTTCCCTGCCCGAATCTGTGCACAGGGGGCATGAATTACCACGGCAGATTTGAATATGTGTGCATCGAATCCATGGAAAAATGTGTGGAGATTATCCTGAACATTATTTCCCTGTATGCCGGCTGTTAAAGAGGAGCAAGGATGAAAATCGAAGAAATAAACGCTTTACTGGAAGATATTGACTTAAACGGACAGCCTCCTTCAGAGGAACCCGCCAGACAGTATTATTACCTGAAAAAATGCCGTAGCTATGTGGAAGCGGAGGAAAAGAAGCTGGGCAGGAAGCTGACGGCCTGTGTCACTACCTTTGGCTGCCAGATGAATGCCCGGGATTCGGAGAAGCTTTCCGGTATTCTGGAGCAGGCGGGTTATGTGCTTACGGACAGCGAGGAGGCTGATTTTGACATATACAATACCTGTACGGTGCGCGATAATGCGGACCAGCGGGTATACGGCAGGCTGGGTCATTTAAACAGTCTGAAAAAGAAAAATCCCCATATGAAGGTAGCTCTGTGCGGCTGCATGATGCAGGAGCCGGGAACCATTGAGAAAATCAGGAAAAGCTACCGTTTTGTGGATCTGGTATTCGGCACCCATAATATTTTCAAATTCGCGGAGCTTCTGGCTTCTGTATTCGAACAGAAGGCCATGATCGTCGATATCTGGGAGGGGACGGATAAAATCGTGGAGGATCTTCCGGTAGAAAGAAAATATCCTTTCAAGTCCGGGATCAACATTATGTTTGGCTGCAATAATTTCTGCAGCTACTGTATCGTTCCCTATGTAAGGGGGCGTGAAAGAAGCCGCAGCCCCAAAGATATTATCCGGGAAATAGAAGCTCTGGCGGCGGACGGCGTGGTGGAAATCATGCTGCTGGGCCAGAATGTGAATTCCTACGGAAAGAATCTGGAGGAGCCAATGAGCTTTGCCGGACTTCTGCGGGAGGTGGAAAAAATCGAAGGAATAGAGCGTATCCGCTTCATGACCTCCCATCCCAAGGATTTATCCGATGAACTGATAGAGGTGATGGCTTCCTCCAAAAAGATATGCCGTCATCTGCACCTGCCTCTGCAGTCCGGCTCCACCCGAATCCTGCAGGCCATGAACAGGCGCTATACGAAGGAACAGTATCTGGCCCTGGTGGAAAAAATACGCGCTGCCATACCTGATATCGCCCTGACGACGGATATTATTGTGGGCTTCCCCGGAGAAACGCCGGAGGATGTGGAGGAAACTATAGACGTTATTAAAAAGGTGCGGTTTGACAATGCCTTTACCTTTATTTATTCCAAAAGGACAGGAACCCCCGCGGCGGCCATGGAAAACCAGGTATCTGAGGAGGTTGTGAAGGAAGGGTTTGACAAAGTGCTGCGCACGGTGCAGGAAACAGCCAGAGAGCAGGTGAAACGCCTGTCGGGCCTGACGCTGGAGGCATTGGTGGAAGAGGTAAACGAACAGGATCCCAGTCTGGTAACAGGCCGGCTTTCCAACAATACGCTGGTTCATTTCCCCGGAGACCCTTCCCTGATTGGGAAAATTGTTTCTGTATATCTGAAGGAATATAAGGGCTTTTATTTCCTTGGGGAAATGGCGGGAGGTGTGCCGGAATGCCAAAAGGCCTGAAAATATGGCTCTGGATTGTACTCTTCATGGATATAATCACCTTTATATACTATGGCAGGCTGTTTCTGCTGGGACTTTCGGCGGCGGCCGCCTGCATGATACCGGAGCTGCTGCAGATAACAGGTGTGAGCATTCTGCTGTTTCATAAACGCAGACTGGGGTTTTATATTATCTGCCTGTCCGAGGTGGTTATTTTTGCGGCAAATGTCACGCTGTTTGACGGGGACATTGTTCTGTCCCTCATCAATTCCGTGGTGGTTCCGCTGGTTATTTATGCGCTGATGAAACCGTACTGGAATTGCTTCCGGTAGGGGAAAGCCATTAAGGCTTCTCTAATACTTTCCGAAACATAAAAATTGGCCGGAAGCTGATGCTTCCGGCTGTCATTTATTACCGGGATGCCTGACAGGTAAGAGGTTACTGTCTGGCAGTACAACACTTTTAAGCATGCCGGCTCTTTGATCCCACTGTGAAATTAGTATTCGCCAAATCGAAATATTTGTATTATAATACAAGAATATACAGCAGCGTGAATATGACGCTGAGTACCAGGCTGATTGCGGAAACGATTACGCCTGCAAGGGCAACTCCGGAATGCTGGCCTGTTTTCACCAGGCTGATAATGCCCATAATCAGCCCCGCGATGGTGCAGACAATCGGGATAACGAGAAGCCAGCAGAAAACAGCGCCCATAATGCCGAATACGAGAGAGCATACCGCGAGATTATCCTTTTTATGCTCCAGCTGGTTAATGACTACCGGTCCCTGGGGATAGACCTGTGGCTGCTGGCCATAGTTTGCTCCCTGATAGGGCGGGGGCACCTGCTGGCCGCCATAATTCGGGCCGCCGTAATTCTGGCCCGGGTAAGGAGTTCCCTGGGGGGATACATTCTGCTGATAGGGATTCTGTTGGTTCTGTTGGTAAGGATTCTGCTGATAAGGATTCTGCTGGTATCCCTGGTTATCATTATTGTTGGTATTATTGTAATTATCCATTTAATTACTCCTGTCTGTTTAAAGTGATTTAAAACAGGGCGGTACTCTTTATGAGAATACCGCCCCGCAGCTGTTTTACGTTATCAGGACAGAAGGAAGGCTACGCCGATTCCCAGTGCGATCTGAAGGATTGTGGCAACGATGAATGCGACAATCAGAACGCCGGTCTTTTTCTTAAGGGCCATATTGAAGTACATAACTCCGATCAGGATGCCCAGGCAGAGGCCAAGCCAGCTGTTCATAAGGAAGCCGAGAACACAGCTGATGCCTGCAAGCACGGATACATATACGGGAATGCTGGAGATAGGCTGATAAGGTTCTCCGCTTCCCAGGAAACGGCCGTTTACAGCCAGATCCACTTTATTTCCCATAACCACAAGACGGCACTGGGTATCTCCGAAATTAATTGCATAGTCAATCAGCTGGATGAACCAGTTGGAAGACTTCAACGGATATTTCTGTCCGTCAACGAGAAGATTGCGGCCCTTGTATTCGATGGTATGGTTTACACCATCGGCGGTTACTGTCCATTGTTTTTTCATTATGTAAATCCTCCTCAGTAATACGTTTGATGTTATGTATTATGAATAATACAGTGGACTTTGGCAAGGGAAAGGGAAAAAAATGCATTCCCAGGGGAAAATTTTGCAGAGAAATACAATTATAATATCAGGTGGGGAAATCAGTCATGGGACTTGAAGAGCTTGCCGTCATACTAATGACGAATTTGCTGGAATGCTATATATGGAATCTGTTCATGCGTAACTTCTTCGACTATAGAAGCATGCCCATACTGACAAGGAATATGGCCCGGTTCGGGATTGTAGCGGTGATGTCGCTGATTAACCTGGTGGGCAGTCCGCCGCTTAACCTGGCCGGTATACTGACAGTTTATACTGCGGCGGCATATATTCTGTTTGAGGGAAACCGGGGAAGGCTTTTTTATTTTAATATATTGGAAACGCTCCTGCTTCTGTTCTGCGAGGATGTGGTGGTAAGCCTGGGCGGCAACTCTGAGGGCGCTTTCCTGATTTTGGATATCACTGCGGGAAAAATAGCGATGCTTATGGTGGCCAAGCTTTTTTCCCTGCTGCTTGTCTACCTTGTAATCCGTCTGATGCAGGGAAAGCTGAAAAATAAGGAGGCCTCCGTGCCCCTTCCGTTTCTGCTGTGCCCTGTCCTGTCTATTATGCTGATACGGGTAGTCTGGCAGGTGACAATTTATTCAACGGCGGAAATTTCGGCAGGGGAAAGGCTGATGCTCATTATCATCTGTATGCTGGTGGCTGTTTTCAATATTGTAATCCTGGAGATTTACAACCGGAACGTTCAGATGCAGTCCCAGATAATGGAACAGCGGCTGATGCAGCTGCGGGTCAGGATGGAATCGGAAAACTATACGCAGCTGGAACAGGTTACGCAGAATTACAGGCAGATCCTGCATGATATTAACCGTTATCTGAATACTCTGAATTATCTGGCCTGTGAAAACAGGAATGAAAAAATGCAGGAGATTGTCCGTGATATCTGTGCGGATATTTCAAAGGCGGAGGAAACCCGGTATTCCTCCAACGGTATCCTGAATTTTATCTTAAATGAGAAAAAGCGCAGGGCGGATGAGCTTTCGATACGGATGGACATCCTGGCGGAGCCGGGATTTTACTGCGGGGAAATCAGGGATTATGACTGTATCAGCATTTTGAGCAATCTCCTGGATAATTCGCTGGAGGCTGCGGAAAAGTGCGGGGATGAAAACAGATATGTGGCTTTGCATTTGTTCATGGATACGGACAGAAATTATGCGGTGATCCGGCTGGAAAACGGCTGTGTCCGGATGCCGGTGTATGATCGGGGCGGCTTCAGAACGGGAAAAGAGAACAAAACGCGTCACGGTTTTGGAATAAAGCATGTTAAAGAGCTGGTGGCGGCTAATAAGGGGCTGATTGATTTTGAAGTGCAGGAGAACAGGTTCACGGTTACCGTATGCCTTCCCGTATGATTTTTCAGAAAAGTAAGACCTGTAAAATAAGAAGGAAATGGTGGAAATAATGGAACTGAAAGCGGCGGTTTGTGATGACTCTGCGGCCGATCGGTATCTGGTGAGCCAGATGCTGCGAAAGACGGCGGAGGATATGGGGATACCGGTTCGTATTTATGAGTATACGTCAGGGGAAGAACTGATGAAAGATATTTTCACGACGCATGATATTCTTTTTCTGGATATACAGATGCAGGGAATGGATGGCCGGGAAACGGCGGGAAAATTCCGTGCACAGAACAAAAATGCGGTGCTTGCTTTTGTAACAGGGGTGATTATGCCCACACCGGATATGTTCCGGGTTTATCCCTACCGTTATCTTCTGAAGCAGGAGCTGGCCGGCAAAGGCCGGGGGGATATGGAGGATATTCTTCGGGAGGCCCGGAGGCGTCAGGAAAGGGTTTATCTTAAGGCAGTATATAAGAATAAAATGATGCAGATAGATACTGACAGGATCCTTTATATTTCGCTTAGGAAAAGGGGCTGCCAGATATGGCTGGACCAGGAGCCGGAAGAGAACCCGGTGAACTGCAATTCACGTCTGGCTGAAATATATGAGGAACTGAAGGAACACGATTTTGTCTATGCGCATAACAGCTATATCGTAAATCTGAAGCATGTAATTAAAGCGGAGGGGAATGTGCTGGAGCTGGCGGACGGGACTGCCCTTACAATTTCCCGTTCCCGGAAGGAAGAATTCTGCAGAAGCTTTGCCAGGTATCTTGGCAGAAAATATAACAAAAAACAGTAATAAAAGATATACTTATACATATTTTTAACATTTATTCAAATTATAAAATGGTTTCTTTTGAAAAAACATATGTCCGTTACGCAAAGACACTACACTATAATAGTAAATGAAATAAAATTTATTTTTTGGCACCATTTTAGCAAAAACTATGCTATAATACAAAAGTCGCGTCCTGAATGTCAGGACATGACAACTTTGGGTTGGGAATTTGATGCCTGGCTTAAGGAAGACAATTGAGCAAATTGTATGCGATTATGAATTGTATGCAATAAATAAAAATTGTTTATTTGATATCATTCCCCAAAATGTATTATCTTTTTCCTGGCCAATGCATCAAGTTTCTCCCCAACAGCCCACATTTTTGATGCCAGGAATAATAAGGATTATTGTATCTGTTCAGTATCCTCACAGTTACAGATTATTTTTCAGCGCTGCCGGTATGGCAGCGCTTTTTTTCCCGCGGGGCGGGTTGGAGGAAGGAGAGACTTTGAAGCATAAGCAAGCCTCCGGATGCCCTGGCTTGTGCAGAAGAAATGTCGGGAATATTGTTGCCTGAATCCATATAAAGCCTGGCAGCAGTACCGTCGTCTGGACTGTTACAAAGCCTGAGAATACGCCGTTGGCAGGATTTTGTTAAGATTTACAATTTCGCCATTTTGTGCTATATTTTATAGATGTATGCTTTCGGATTTGAAATGGGAATTACAAAGGAGAAACTGAACAATGGCAGAATTAACGCCGATGATGCAGCAATACATGGAAACCAAAAAGCAATATCCGGACTGTATCCTCTTTTACCGTCTTGGAGACTTTTATGAAATGTTTTTTGAGGATGCCCTGACAGCGTCCAGGGAACTGGAAATTACACTGACAGGGAAGAACTGCGGTCAGGAGGAGCGGGCGCCCATGTGCGGGGTCCCTTATCATGCGGTAGAAGGATATTTAAGCCGGCTGGTGAGCAAGGGCTACAAGGTTGCCATCTGTGAACAGATGGAGGATCCCAAACTGGCCAAGGGGCTGGTTAAGAGAGAGGTGGTCCGGATTGTAACGCCCGGAACCAACCTGAATATCCAGGCCCTGGAGGAAAATAAAAATAATTATATTATGTGCATTGCCTACTTCGCCGGGAAAACAGGCATCTCCGTGGCGGATGTCACCACCGGCGATTATTATATGACCGAAGTGGAGGACAATAGGAAGCTTCTGGATGAGGTGATGAAATATTCGCCGTCCGAAATTATCTGCAATGATGCGTTTCTTGTAAGCGGCATGGAACTGGATGATTTGAAGGAGCGGCTGGGAATCGCCATTTATTCCCTGGAACCCCATTATTTCGACGACGATCTGTGCAGAAAATGCCTGATGAAGCATTTTGGCGTCAATTCGCTGTCAGGCCTGGGCGTGGAGGAATTCCCTAACGGGGTGATTGCGGCGGGATCGCTTCTTTCCTATTTATATGACACCCAGAAAATACCGCTGAGCCATTTTACCCATATTGAACCGTATCTGGTCAACAGGTATATGCTTCTGGACAGCTCCACAAGACGGAATCTGGAGCTGACGGAAACGCTGCGGGAAAAACAGAAGAGGGGCTCTCTTCTCTGGGTGCTTGATAAGACAAGGACGGCCATGGGGGCCAGGATGCTTAGAAGCTTCCTGGAACAGCCCCTGATCCATAAAAATGAAATGGAGGAACGGCTGGATGCCGTGGAGGCCTTCTGCAGCAATCCGGTGGCCAGGGATGAAATCCGGGAATATTTGAATCCTATCTACGATTTGGAGCGTCTGCTGGGAAAGGTGAGCTACAAGACGGCCAATCCCAGGGATTTGATCGCTTTCCGCAATTCCATGGAAATGCTCCCTCATATTAAAACCGTGCTGAAAGAGCTTCCGGGGACAGCCAATGAAAAAATAGAGCAGGAAATGGACGGCCTGGAGGATCTCTATCTTCTGATCTGTGACTCCATAGAGGAGGAGCCGCCTATTACCATCCGTGAAGGCGGAATGATCAAGGCAGGCTATAATGAGGACATCGATAATCTGCGCAGGGCGAAAACGGAGGGCAAGAACTGGCTGGCCGAGCTGGAAAATGCCGAAAGGGAGCGTACAGGCATTAAAAATCTGCGCGTTAAATACAACAAGGTATTCGGCTATTATCTGGAGGTGACCAAATCCTACCTGAACATGGTGCCGGAGGATTATATCAGGAAGCAGACACTGACCAACGCGGAACGCTATACCATGCCCCGGCTGAAGGAGCTGGAGGACACTATTTTAAATGCGGAGGATAAGCTCTGCACGCTGGAATATGATCTGTTCTGTGAAATCAGGGACCGGATAGCGGGAGAAATCGAAAGAATTCAGACTACCGCGAAGGCGGTGGCGAGGCTGGATGTATTCTGTTCCTTTTCCCTGGTGGCGGAGCAGAATCACTATGTCAGGCCGGTGCTGAACGAAAAAGGACAGATCAATATCAAGGACGGCCGCCATCCTGTGGTGGAAAAAATGATTGAGCATGATATGTTCATTCCCAACGATACCTATCTGGACAATAATTCCCACCAGATAGCCGTAATTACGGGACCGAACATGGCGGGTAAATCAACGTACATGCGCCAGACAGCGCTTATAGTGCTGATGGCCCAGGTGGGAAGCTTTGTCCCCGCAAGACAGGCGGCCATCGGAATCGTTGACCGTATTTTTACCCGTGTCGGGGCATCGGACGATCTGGCCAGCGGACAGAGTACCTTTATGGTAGAAATGAGCGAGGTGGCCAATATCCTGCGCAATGCCACCAGAAACAGCCTGCTCATCCTGGATGAAATCGGAAGGGGGACCTCAACCTTTGACGGGCTGAGCATCGCCTGGGCGGTGATTGAGCATATCAGCAACCGCAAGCTCCTGGGGGCAAAAACGCTGTTTGCCACCCATTATCATGAGCTGACCGAGCTGGAAGGCAAGATGAATAACGTGAATAATTACTGTATCGCCGTTAAGGAAAAAGGGGACGATATTGTTTTCCTGCGTAAGATTATTAAGGGTGGCGCGGATAAGAGCTACGGCATCCAGGTGGCGAGGCTGGCCGGGGTGCCCGATATGGTGATTGACCGGGCCAAGGAAATTGTGGAGCAGCTCAGCGATAACGACATAACGGAGAAGGTTCAGAGCATTTCCATAGTGGACGGGGGCGCGCCTGCCAGAAAGCAGGAGCATTATGACGAGCTGGATCTGGAACAGATATCCCTGTTCGATACGGTGACAGATGCGGATGTGCTGGACGAACTGAAAAACGTGGAGGTGAGTACCATGACCCCGCTGGATGCCCTGAATACCCTGTACCGCCTGCAGAACAAGCTGAAAAACAGATGGTAGGCAGCAGTGTCCCCGCAGGCTGCCGGGCAATTGCGGGCCAAGGCAGGACAGCGGTGAAGAAAGGAGACACAGATGGCGGAAATCAAACTGCTGGACAGCAGCACCATAGATAAAATAGCGGCGGGCGAAGTGGTGGAACGGCCATCCAGCGTGGTAAAGGAGCTGGTGGAGAACGCCATGGACGCAGGCGCAAAGGCAGTGACCGTGGAGATCAGGGACGGCGGCTGTTCTTTTATCCGCGTTACGGACAACGGGGGCGGAATTGAAAAGGAACAGGTGCGGAAGGCATTTTTCCGCCATGCCACCAGCAAAATACGTTCGGTTGAGGATCTGTACCGGGTAAGAAGCCTGGGGTTTCGGGGCGAGGCTCTTTCCAGTATCGCTGCGGTTTCCATGGTGGAGCTGATCACCAAGACGAAGGAAGAACTGACGGGAGTCCATTACCGCCTGGAAGGGGAAAAGGAACGGGATTTTTCAGAGGTAGGCGCACCGGAGGGCACAACCATCATTGTCAGGGAGCTTTTCTTTAATACGCCTGTCAGGAAAAAATTCCTGAAATCCCCGGCCACGGAGGGCAGCTATATATCGGATTTGATGGAGCATATGGCGCTTTCCAGGCCCGATGTGGCTTTCCAGTTCATGATGAACGGGCAGGTCAGGTTCCATACCTCCGGGAACGGAGATCTGAAGGAAATTGTCTATCGCATTTACGGAAGGGAGATTGTAAAGGAACTGATTCCTTTTTCCGTAAAAGAGGAGGGAATAGAAGTGGAAGGCTTCCTGGGAAGCCCTTCCGTGGTCCGCTCCAACAGGAATTTTGAATTTTTCTTTGTGAATGGAAGATACATTAAGAGCCCTCTGCTTTCCAAGGGACTGGAGGCAGGCTACAAGGCTTATCTGATGCAGCACAAATTCCCTTTTGCGCTGCTGCACATCAATATGGATACGGAACGGATTGACGTGAATGTCCATCCTTCCAAAATGGAAGTACGGTTCCATGATCAGCCAGGCCTGTATGCCTTTCTGGAAGAACAGGTGCGCACAGCCTTAAGACGCCGTGAAATGATACCGGATGTGACGCTGGATAACAGGAAAGAAAAGAAAAGGGCGGATGAGAAAAAGGCGGATGAGAAAAAGGAATCGCCCACAGTTCATACCGCTCAAAGCCAACAGGCGGCGCAGCCTGCACCTGCGGCGGAAACGGTTCAGGCACAGGTGGTTCAGGAAGCTGCTTCTTTAGAGCAGACGGCTCCGAAGAAGGAAAATGTGCGGGAAACGGCTGCATCGGCCTGCGAAAAAGCTCACAAAGAAGCACACAAAGAAGCGGGAACGGTTGCTTCGGAAAACGGACAGAAGAATGCGCCTGCCGGATCTGCGCGGGAAAATAAAGGCATGGAAGCTGCATCGGTCCGGCAGCAGGCACCCGATGCCGGATTAAATATATCAACAGAAACAGTTGCTGCGGCTGTCCCGGTTGAAGCGGCCGCAGAACGCGCCGCAGTCCCGCCGCCTTCCCGCCCAAAGCCGGAGGCACCGCAGCCTTTTGAGACACAGCGGCTTGGCCGCATGCTTCAGGAGGAAGAAGGGCAGTATACGGTAAAGGATGCCAGACAGATGGAGCTTTTCGAAGAAAAGCTGCTTACTAAAGAGGCGGTGCAGAGCTACCGGATATTGGGACAGGTATTCGATACCTACTGGATTGCGGAATATGAGGAAAAGCTTCTCTTTATCGACCAGCATGCCGCCCATGAAAAGGTGAAATACGAAGCCCTGATAAATAAGCTGGAAAACGGAAGCGTTGACAGCCAGATGCTCACGCCGCCTATCGTTTTGAACCTGTCGGCAAGGGAAGCCCATCTTCTGGAGGAGTATTCTTCCTATTTTGCGCAGCTGGGCTTCGAAATCGAGGAATTCGGCGGTAATGCCTATGCTGTGCGTTCCGTACCGTGCGATCTGTACGGACATTGTGAAAAAGAATTCCTGGAGGCAATACTGGATGAACTGGAGGAAGAACCGCCTCACGGCGCGCCAAAGGCAATCGCCGAAAAGCTGGCCTCCATGGCCTGTAAGTCTGCGGTAAAGGGTAACCACTCCATGTCACGGGAGGAAATGGCTTCGCTTCTTGAACAGCTGCTGCAGCTGGAGAATCCCTACCATTGCCCTCACGGCAGGCCTACGATTATTACCATGAGCAAATATGAACTGGAAAGAAAATTCAAGAGGATTATTTAAATTTACGCGGAGAAGGGAGTCAATATGGAAGAAAGGCAGAAAAAAGAACCTCTTATCATTCTGACAGGCCCCACCGCCGTGGGAAAGACGGCCCTGTCCCTGAAGCTGGCACAGAAGCTTCAGGGAGAAATTATCTCTGCGGATTCCATGCAGGTATACCGGCATATGGACATTGGATCGGCCAAAATCCTGCCCTCAGAAATGCAGGGCATTCCCCATCATCTGATCGATGTCCTGGAACCGGAGGACGAGTTTAATGTGGTTACCTTCCAGAAAATGGCGAAGCAGGCCATTTCCGATATCCGTAGCCGGGGGAAAATCCCCATTATTACAGGAGGCACTGGCTTTTACATCCAGTCGGTCCTGTATGATATTGACTTTACGGAAAATCCGGAGGATGACGCCTGCCGCAGGACGCTTGAGCAGACTGCGGAGGAAAAAGGGCCGGAATATCTTCACAAAATGCTGGCGGCCGTGGACAGGGAAGCAGCGGAGCAGATACATGCCAACAATGTAAAGCGTGTGATCCGCGCCCTGGAATATTATCTATCCACCGGAGAAAAGATATCTGCCCATAATGAGCAGGAACGAAAAAAACAGGCGGCATACAATGCCTGCTATTTCGTATTGAATGATAAACGGGAAGCCATTTATGATCGCATAGATAAAAGGGTGGACGATATGCTGTCCAAAGGGTTGCTGGAAGAAGTGCGCGGCCTGAAGGAGCGGGGCTGCAGCAGGCAGCTGGTTTCCATGCAGGGGCTGGGCTATAAGGAAATCCTGGGCTTTCTGGAAGGAGAGTACGATCTGGAAAGAGCCGTTTATCTGATAAAAAGAGATACCAGACATTTTGCCAAACGGCAGTTAACCTGGTTCCGCAGGGAAAAGGATGTTATCTGGGTGGAAAAGCCGGATTTTGCATCGGAAGAGGACATGCTTTCATTTATGCTGGAAAGCTGCGTGCAAAGGGGCCTGGTGGAGTAAGGAGGCCCGGAATGCCTGTGGTATTTCAGGTTTTGTATGGTAAGGAACAAGGAAACTGTCCAGCAGGCTGACGCTTTTGCTGTGAAGGAACTGAACAGTTATAAAATAAGAAGAAAAAATATCCGCCGCCGTAATTTGGCGGAAAGAAATGAGGAGACATGAAGGAAAGCAATATTTCAGATTTTTACCGGGAAATGGGAATCAGTGAACCGGTGCTCAGGTTCGGTGAGCAGGTGCTTAAGGAACTGAAGGGACGGTTTGAAGAAATAGATGAAACTGCGGAATATAACCAGCTGAAGGTATTAAAGGCCATGCAGGAAAATAAGGTGAGCGAGGCCTGCCTGCTGGGCACCACCGGCTATGGCTATAATGATTTGGGAAGAGAAACATTGGAGTCCGTATATGCCGCCGTTTTCCATACGCAGGATGCGCTGGTCAGGCCTCAGATTACCTGCGGCACCCATGCGCTTGCCCTGGCGCTCATGAGCAACCTGCGGCCCGGAGACGAGCTGCTTTCCCCTGTGGGAAAGCCCTATGACACGCTGGAAGAGGTCATCGGCATCAGGGAGTCCAGGGGCTCCCTGAAGGAATACGGCATCAGCTACCGTCAGGTTGATCTTCTGCCGGACGGGGGCTTTGATTATGAAAATATTGAAAAGGCCCTGAATGAACGCACCAGGCTTGTGACCATACAGCGGTCCAAAGGTTATCAGACAAGGCCCACGCTGTCCGTAAAGCGCATTGGCGAGCTGATCGCGTTCATTAAAAGCAGAAAGCCGGACTGTATCTGCATGGTGGACAACTGCTACGGAGAATTTGTGGAGCGCATGGAGCCAACGGATGTGGGCGCTGATATGTGTGTCGGCTCCCTGATTAAAAACCCTGGCGGCGGCCTGGCGCCCATCGGCGGCTACATCGCAGGCACCAGGGAATGCGTGGAAAATGCGGCCTGCCGCCTGACCTCTCCGGGACTTGGCAAAGAGGTGGGCGCGTCATTAGGTATCCTGCCCCAGTTTTACCAGGGACTGTTCCTTGCGCCGACGGTTACGGCAAGCGCCCTGAAGGGGGCCATTTTTGCCGCCAATATTTATGAACGTCTGGGCTTCGGCGTAGTCCCTGACGGGAAGGAGAGCAGGCATGACATTATCCAGGCGGTCACCTTCGGAAAGCCTGAGGGATTGGTTGCCTTCTGCGAAGGGATCCAGGCGGCCGCGCCGGTGGACAGCTTCGTGCGTCCCGAACCCTGGGATATGCCGGGCTATGACAGCCAGGTCATCATGGCGGCCGGTGCGTTCGTTTCCGGTTCTTCCATAGAACTGAGCGCAGACGGCCCCCTCAAGCCGCCCTATGCGGTCTATTTTCAGGGCGGCCTGACCTGGCCCCATGCAAAATTCGGCATATTAAAATCCCTTCAGCGCTGTGTGGAGGCGAAAGCCGTCCAATTGCCGCGCTAAAGCGATTCTTCTCCTGACGTATCCGCGGGGAACGTGTCAATCGCTGTCGAACAGGGCGAAATTTTTTACTTTTAGATTCTATACATGGATCTGGAAGTATGCTAATATAGGTAATGGCAACAAATACAAAGGATGAATGATGAAGAAAATGAAAAGTAAAAACGGATGGACCTGTCTGCTGCTTGTTCTGGCCGGAATTGTACTGGGAGGCTTCGTTGGAAGCCTGTTTCCCGCAAGCTTTATGAATTTCGGACAGACCTTCGGGTTTACAAGCCCGCTTATCCTGGATTTCGGGATACTGAGCATCACCTTTGCGCTGACGATCAAAATTACAATAGCAAGCATACTGGGGATAGTGATTGCATTGCTGATTTACCGCATTCTTTGAAAAGCTGTGGGCTTATGCTGTAAAAGTGAGTACATACAGGCGGCCGTACCCGTGAGGAGCGTTCGGAAACGTGAAGAAACGGGGAATTAAATGAATCAAACGAATCAAAAAGAACCATGCTATGAAGAGATGAAGCCCTATGAAAAATTTATGGCAAAGGGGCCGGAATATCTCTCCGAAGAGGAACTGCTCGCCATCATTATCAGGACCGGCACCAGAACCATGGATGCCCTGCAGCTGGCAAAGCAGGTGCTTGCCCTCAGCAAGGGCAGGGAAAAAGGGCTGCTCGGCCTGCAGCATCTGTCCGTCGGGGACCTTTGCAAGGTCAACGGCATCGGCCGGGTGAAGGCGGTGAAAATCAAATGCCTTATTGAGCTGTCACGCAGGCTGGCTATGGCGGATACTCGTGAGAGATTACAGTTTACCAAACCGGAAACTGTGGCAGACTATTATATGGAACGACTGCGGGGAAAGGAAACGGAGGAAGTGATTCTTGTGATGACAGATAACAAGAACCGCCTGATCTGTGACAGGACACTGTCCAAGGGCACCGTCAACTGTTCCCTGGTATCGCCCCGGGAGATTTTCCTTATGGCGATGGAATACCATGCTGTACATATCCTGCTGATCCATAATCATCCCAGCGGAGATGCCTCTCCCAGCAGACAGGATATTGAAATTACGAAACATCTGGCCCAGCTTTGCGGCATGATGCAGCTGCCCCTGACCGATCATATCATAGTGGGTGATAACTGCTATGTAAGCTTCAGGGAGTCCGGCCTGTTGAAATAAGGAAGGAGAAAATCATTTTGTCTACGAATGCTTTTGGAATCGATTTAGGTACGAGCAACATTAAGATTTACAGCGCGGCGGATGACAAGATCATGATTGAAAAAAACATGATCGCCGTGCAGAACAAGAAGACCGTTTTCGCTTATGGGGATTCCGCCTATGAAATGTATGAAAAGGCCCCCGGCAATATCCAGATTTCCTATCCGCTCTGCAACGGCGTTATCGCCGATATTAAGAATATGGAAACGCTGATCCGTTTTTTTGTGACGGATATGTCCGGAGGCAATATCAAGCCTGCCGACTTCTATATTGCGGTGCCTACCGATATTACGGAGGTGGAGAAGCGCGCCTTTTATGATCTGATCAAGGACGCCAACGTAAAGGCCCGTAAAATCATGGTGGTGGAGAAGGCGGTGGCAGACGGCCTGGGTCTTGATATCGACGTAAAGAATTCCCAGGGCGTCCTGGTAGTGAACGTGGGCTATGATACCACGGAGGTTTCCATCCTTTCCCTGGGAGGCATCGTACTCAGCCGTCTGATCAAGACGGGCGGTCTGAAGTTCGACGAAGCTATCCGCAGCGCGGTCCGCAAGGAATACGGCCTGCTGATCGGCGGAAAAACAGCGGAGGGCATTAAAAAGTCCCTGGCTGAGCTGGAAGAAGCGGGAACAGGTGCGGAAGTATTCGGAAGAGACATCGTGACCGGACTTCCCGTGGAACGGGAAATCCCTACGGAGCTGGTGGTTTCCTGCCTGGAAGAGCATTTTAATTCGATCATTGACTGTGTAAAGGTAATTCTGGAACGTACGCCTCCGGAACTGGGAGCGGACATTTACCGTCACGGCATTTATCTTACCGGCGGCGCATCCCAGATCAGCCATCTTGCGGATATGCTTGGCAAGAGCACAGGCCTGCGTGTCAATGTGGCGGAACGCCCCATTGAAAGCGTCGTTCTCGGACTTTCCAAGGTCCTGAACGAGGAAAACTATAAATCAGTTGCCTATGCAATTGAAGGGATGGGTAAATGAGTCCTGTAATCAAGAAGAAAAGAAACAAATTCACACTGCCCGGCAAGTATCTTCTTATGATTTTATCTGCGGTCTGTGTGATTCTTATGATAGTCACTTTCAGAACAGATCTGTTTGAAGGGCCTCTCAGGGCCGCCGCGGGCTATGTGGTGGTACCCTTTCAGAAGGGCATTGCCTCCGTAGG
Source organism: Eisenbergiella massiliensis (assembly GCF_003435485.1). Taxonomy (NCBI): domain Bacteria; kingdom Bacillati; phylum Bacillota; class Clostridia; order Lachnospirales; family Lachnospiraceae; genus Eisenbergiella; species Eisenbergiella massiliensis. The sequence continues at coordinate 36,518 of NZ_QVLV01000013.1, read as the reverse complement.
CGGATATATGTATGACCGGGCGGAGGAGATGGGGCAGCTGAAGGCTGTGCTGGAGGAAAACCAGAAACTGAAGGAGCAGGTGGATGAGCTGACAATGGAAAACGCCCAGCTCCAGCAGGATAAATATGAGCTTGCCAGCTTAAGGGAGCTTTATGATATTGATAAGGCAACCTCGGATTATGAGAAAATGGGAGCGAGAGTTATCGCAAGCGACTCCAGCAACTGGTTCTATTCTTTTACGATCGACAAAGGCTCCGACGACGGCATACAGGTGGACATGAATGTGCTCGCAGGCAGCGGCCTGGCGGGCCGGGTTGTCAGCGTCGGCCCCAATTATGCAAGGGTGCTTTCGATTATCGCTGATAATTCCAATATTTATGGAACCGTACTTTCCACCTCCGCTAACCTGATGGTTTCCGGAAACCTGCAGTCGGTGATGTCGGATGGGGTAATCCGTTTTGACCAGCTCTCCGATAAGGAAGACAAGGTATCGGAAGGGGATAAGGTAGTAACCTCGAACATAAGCAGTAAATATCTTTCAGGAATTCCCATCGGCTTCATCAGCTCCATCAATACGGCTCCCAACAATATGACTAAATGGGGCTATATTACACCGGCCGTGGATTTCCAGCACATTCAGGAGGTCCTGGTGATTATGGAGCTGAAGCAGCCGGTTCCGGATAAGGAATAGGGAGGAGGAAGCTTTTGAAAAGAAATATTATCTCCGTTTTTCTTATTCTGTTCTGCTTTATCCTCCAGTCCAGCGTGCTGCCTGCCGTTGCGTTCAGCGGTATCAAGCCGAACCTGCTCATCATACTGGTAGCGGCCTACGGCTTTATGAACGGTGAAAAAAACGGAATGCTGATTGGCTTTTTCTGCGGCCTTCTTGCAGACATTTTCAGCGGGAATGTAATAGGCCTTTATGCGCTGCTTTATATGCTGACCGGCTACGTCAACGGCACCTTCCAGAGGATGTTTTATCCGGAGGATATCAAGCTGCCGTTGATTCTGATTTTAGTAAGTGATATCGGCTATAATTTCGTATGCTACTGTCTGCTGTTCCTGTTGAGGGGACGGCTTGAACTGGGGTATTATTTCCTGCATGTGATACTGCCGGAAGCCGTATATACGATAGTGATAGCCTTTGCGGTATATCCGCTGCTTCTGCTGATACATAAAAGGCTGGAAGCCGCGGAAAAAAGGAGTATGGAATAATTGTTTGAGAGATTCAGAGACAACTTTTTTAACTTTATAAACTCCAGGCTGATTGTACTGACTCTTGTTGTGCTTCTTATGGGCGGCGTTCTGATTCACAGGGTTTTCGTCCTGCAGATTGTCAATGGGGAAAATTACCTGAACGAATTTTCCCTGAAGATCAAAAAGGAACGCTCCATTCCCAGCTCCCGGGGCAAGATTTTCGACCGGAACGGCAAGCTTCTTGCCTACAATGATCTTGCTTACTCCGTGACCATAGAGGATGTGTATGAATCAGATAAGAACAAAAACAAAAATCTGAATGCCACGCTGCTGGAAACCATCCACATTATTGAAGGCAACGGAGACAGCGTTATCAGTGATTTTAACATTTTTTTAGATAAAAACGGGGAGTATGCCTTCAGCGTGTCGGATACGAAGCTGCTTCGTTTCCTGGCGGATATTTACGGACATGCTTCCATTGACAGCCTGAAGGAAAAGGAAAAAAATGCCACGCCTCAGGATGTGATAGATTTTATGGCCACCAATTATGGTATTGGCGAACGGACGGATCCGGATGACAGAACCACCTTTGTACCCGGAAAAGGCTATACGAAGGAAGAAGTATTGAAGCTTGTCATTATCCGCTATGCCATGAGTGCCAACAGCTTCCAGAAATACATACCCACAACCATTGCCACGGATGTGAGCGAGAAAACGGTAGCGGCGGTCAAGGAGAACAATGATGCGCTGCTGGGGATTGATATTGCGGAGGATACCATAAGACGGTATGTGGACGGCACCTATTTTTCCCATATAATCGGCTATACCGGAAAGATTTCCTCAGAGGAGCTTAAGAGCCTGAATGAAGAAACGAGTCAGGGTGGGGATGATGAGGGACGGTATGAAATGAATGATACCGTAGGAAAATCCGGAATTGAAAAGGTGATGGAAACCTATCTGCAGGGTGAGAAGGGCCGGGAAACCATATATGTGGATAACCTGGGCAAGGAAATTGATTCGGAGGGACGGGTGGAGCCTGTCGCCGGTAATGATGTTTATCTCTCCCTGGATGCCGATCTCCAGGAGGCTATCTATAATATCCTGGAGCAGAGCATTGCCGGCCTGCTTCTTGAAAAAATTGAAAATATCAAGGAATTCAATCTGGCGCCCAATGCAAAGACCTCCGGTATAAGGATTCCGATAGATGATGTATATTTTGCACTGTTCAATAACAATGTAATCAATCTGGACCATCTGGCCTCTCCTGGGGCAGAGGAAAACGAAAAAGCGGTCTATGAGGCCTTCCGCCAGAAGAAGGAAAAGGTATGGAACTGGCTGACACAGGAGCTGTATCAGGACAGGACTCCTTATAATCAGCTGAAGGAAGAGTATCAGAGCTACGAAAGCTATATCGTAACCAATCTTCTTATTAATGATACCAGGGTCCTGAAGGTGGATACTTCCGATGAGGTTTACAGGACATGGACGGAAGAGGAAACGATTTCCCTGAGTGAATTCCTGGAATATGCCATTGCCCAGAACTGGGTGGACGTGAGCCGTCTGGATATGGATACGCAGTATGCGGATTCTTCTGAGGTTTTCGACCGTTTGGCGGAATATATCAGCCAGGAGCTGGAAAAGACATCCTTTTATAAAAAATTGTATAAATATATGATCCGGGATAATTCAATCAGCGGGAAACAGGTATGCCTGGTACTGATTGAGCAGCAGATTGTTTCTGTTTCTGAGGAACAGCGCGCGGCCCTGGAAAATGGCAGTGTTTCCGCATATCAGTTTATGCGGAAGCTAATAGAAAACCTGCAGATTACGCCTGCACAGCTGGCGCTTGATCCTTTTTCAGGCTCCTGCGTTGTGGTGGATCCCAATACCGGCGAGGTGCTGGCGCTTGTCAGCTATCCCAGCTATGATAATAATAAGCTGGCAAACGGTATTGATGCGGAGTATTATGCATCGCTTCAGAACGATTTGTCCCTGCCTTTGTGGGACTATGCGACGCAGATGCGCTCGGCGCCGGGGTCTACCTATAAAATGGTGGTTGCTTCCGCCGCGCTGATGGATGGTATCATCAATCTGTCCAGTACGGTAGACTGTGTGGGAACCTTTACACGGTACTCTGATACTGTGATGAGATGCTGGAACAGATCCGGACACGGCAATCTGAACGTAACCGAGGCAATCACGCATTCCTGCAACTATTTCTTCTATGAGATGGGCTACCGTTTTGGCCAGTCAGGAGATCCGGAGAGCGGTACAGACTTCAACCTGGCGAATGAACGGATGCGTGAGTATGCGGATCTTTACGGGCTGACGGAAAAATCCGGCATCGAAATTGAAGAATCCGCACCCCAGTTTTCCCTTGTCAACCCTTCCCAGTCCGCCATCGGGCAGGGCGAGCATAACTACACTACCGTGGGGCTTGCCAGATATGTGGCGACAGTTGCCAACAGCGGTACCTGTTATAACCTGAGCCTGCTTGATAAAGTAACGGATCGAAGCGGAAACCTGCTGAAAGATTTTTCGCCGGAAGTACGCAATACCATAGAAATGCCGACCTCCTACTGGGATGCCATTCACCGCGGTATGCGCGGTGTGGTGGAGGCCAAAAAGTATTTTGTTGATTCAGGCATCATTGCCGCCGGTAAGACAGGTACGGCGGAGGAAAGCAAGACACGGCCTCCGCATGCCGTATTCGTGGGCTATGCGCCCTTTGACAAACCGGAAATCGCCCTCGCCACCAGAATCGGAAACGGTTATTCCTCCGATTATGCGGCGCAGATTTCCTGTAAGGTAATGCAGTATTACTTTAACCCGGATAGGGAAGAAGAAATTATCAGCGGCACCGCAAACCATCTTGAGGCGGTTACCTCTGCAGGAGACTGATAACCGATGCGTGCCGGAACACACTGACGGGAGCAGGATTGAAGTTTTCAATTCCCCTTAAGCAAAGGTGTGCAAGGGCACACAGACGGGAGTAAGCGATGAAAAATGCCGTAATTGTTAAAAGCTTTCAGAGCGGGCTTATCCTGTATCTGGACAAAGAAATAGAATTCGAAGAGCTGCTGGAAGAAGCAGCGGCAAAATTTAAGGAATCGGAGCGCTTCTTCAAGGATGCCGCCGTGGCGGTATCCTTTGTGGGACGCAGCCTGACCCTGGAAGAGGAAACCAGGCTGGTGGAAGCCATTATGGATAATTCCAGCCTGAACATCACCTGCATTGTAGGCAGGGATGAAGAAACCGAGAGGTTTTATGCCAGGGCCCTGGAGTGCGTCGGAAGGAAGAAGGCGCAGGAGGAATCTGCCGGGCAGTTCTACCGGGGAACCCTGAGGAAGGGACAGATTCTGGAAACCGAATCAAGCATAATAGTTCTGGGAGATGTAAATCCGGGATCCAGCGTGATTTCGGCCGGAGACATCGTTGTACTGGGAAGCCTGCGCGGCAATGCCTATGCGGGCGGCAGCGGACGATCGGAGCATTATGTGGCAGCGCTTGAAATGGCCCCGCAAAAAATTAAAATCGGGGATTTCAAATATATTACCAATGAAAAAAGTAAATGGGCCTTCGGGTCCAAAAGGGAGGAACGGACAGACGGGAATCCCGGAGGAATACAGCCGCAGATGGCTTATGTGGAAAATAACAGCATAATCCTGAAACCAATTACGAATGAATTACTGAACGCCCGCTGAAAAAGGGACGCTCAGGGGACAAATATTTCTCACCGGAGGTATTTGCATGAGTGAAGTAATTGTTGTTACGTCAGGAAAAGGCGGTGTGGGCAAAACGACCACGTCCGCAAACGTAGGGACCGGCCTGGCTGCCATGGGCAAAAAAGTCGTTCTGATAGATACCGATATAGGTCTTCGGAATCTGGATGTGGTCATGGGGCTGGAAAACCGGATCGTATACAATCTGGTGGATGTGGTTGAAGGCAACTGCCGTGTAAAGCAGGCATTAATCAAGGACAAGCGCTACAGCAGCCTGTATCTGCTTCCTTCCGCCCAGACCAGGGACAAAACATCCGTCAATGAAAGCCAGATGATCAAACTGATTGAGCATCTGAAAAGCCAGTTTGATTACATCATTCTTGACTGTCCGGCAGGCATTGAACAGGGCTTTAAGAATGCCATAGCCGGCGCGGACCATGCGCTTGTTGTCACTACGCCGGAGGTTTCTGCCATCCGCGATGCGGATCGCATCATCGGCCTGCTGGAAGCCCATGAATTTTCAAAAATCGACCTGGTCATCAACCGTATGCGCTTTGATATGGTGAGAAGAGGAGATATGATGACGCCTGATGACGTGGTTGACATTCTCTCCATTCCTCTTATTGGTATTGTGCCGGACGATGAAAATGTGGTTATTGCCACCAACCAGGGCGAACCGCTTGTAGGGAACAACACGCTGGCAGGACAAGCCTATCAGAATATCTGCCTCAGAGTCCTGGGAAAGGAAGTGCCATTCCTGGATCTGGAACATCCGGTCTCCTTGTGGGCAAGGTTTACCGGAATATTTCATAAGAGTCAGGAGGGGCGGATATCATGAGATTACCTAATTTATTCAAAAAGAAGAGTTCCAGGGAAATTGCAAAGGACAGGCTTAAAATCCTCCTTATCTCAGACCGGGCTGGCTGTTCGCCTGAAATGCTGGATATGATTAAGCAGGATATCGCCAAGGTTATTTCCAAGTACATGAAAATAGACACAAACAATATGGAAATCCAAATCAGTAAATCCACCATCCGGGGCAGGGGCAAAAACCCGACCCTGTATGCGGACATTCCAATCCTGGATCTCCATAACTAGCTCGGATACACTGTCTGCCGTACATTTCCGGTGCGGCGGACCGGAGGAAAGAATGCTGAAAAGATACAAACTAAGAAATTACGACTTTAAACTGATTCTGCTGGTGCTTGCCATATCCATAATAGGCATTATGGCTGTGGGAAGCGCTAAGGAATCTCTGCAGAGCAAGCAGATTGCCGGTGTGGCGATGGGAATTGTCCTCATGATATTCATTTCATTGATTGACTATTCCCAGCTGCTTCGGCTATACTGGTTCTATTATATTTTTTCCATAAGTATACTGGTTGCGGTTTTGATATGGGGAGAAAAGGTGAACGGCGCCAGGCGGTGGATCGATATTCCGCATCTGTTTCAGTTCCAACCGTCAGAAATTGCAAAAATTTTATTGATTTTATTCTATGCACAGTTTATTATGAAATATAAGGAGAAGTTTAATACATTTAAAATACTTCTCTTGTGTGTGGTGTTGATGCTGCCGGCTATTATTCTTGTATACAAAGAGCCTAACCTGTCCACAACAATTTTGTACTGCATTATTTTCTGCGTACTGATGTTTGTGGGCGGCCTTAACTACAAAATAATAGGAGGAGTTTTAGCTGTGGTTGTGCCGTCTCTGGCGATCGCTTTTTATCTGGTGATGCAGCCCGGACAGCAGCTGATTGAGAATTATCAGCTGACCCGTATCCTGGCATGGCTGAATCCGGAGAAATATGCGGATGCCGAGGCCTATCAGCAGCTCAATTCGGTGATGGCTATAGGTTCGGGCCAATTATGGGGGAAAGGCCTGAACAACAATGTAATAGCGTCAGTAAAGAACGGCAATTTCATTTCAGAACCTGAGACAGACTTTATTTTTGCCGTAATCGGGGAAGAGATGGGGTTCGTGGGTGCCTGTATTGTGATCGTACTGCTCATGCTTATCGCATTGGAATGCATTTCCATTGCCAGAACAGCCAAGGATACCTCCGGAATGATAATTGCTTCCGGTATGGCCGCGGTGATAGGCTTCCAGAGCTTTATGAATATCGCGGTAACCACAATGATTATGCCGAATACAGGAATTCCGCTTCCCTTTGTCAGCAACGGTATGACGTCTCTGCTGAGTCTGTTTATAGGAATGGGATTCGTACTGAACGTTCGATTACAGAGAAAAAATTTATACTAGTATAGGAGAAGGTTGCTATGAATATTGCATTGATTGCGCATGACGCAAAGAAAAAGCTTATGCAGAACTTCTGCATTGCTTACAGAGGAATTTTGACTAAAAACGAGCTTTTTGCTACGGGTACGACAGGAAGGCTGATTGAAGAAGTGACCAATCTGAACGTCCACAAGTTTCTTGCCGGGCATTTGGGAGGCGAACAGCAGATAGGGGCACAGATTGAACACAATGAAATCGATCTTGTAATTTTCCTTCGGGATCCGCTGACACCCAAGTCCCATGAACCGGATGTCAATAATGTGGTGCGCCTGTGCGATATCCATAATATTCCGCTTGCTACCAATCTTGCAACTGCAGAACTGTTAATCAAATCACTTGACAGAGGGGATTTGGAATGGCGTGAAATGTACAAGTAATCTGAAGAAGAAATTCCTTGCCAGGGCAGCCTGTGTCTGTTTGCTGTTTTCGGTGTCCGCCGGGACGCTTGGCGGCTGCGGCAATAAGGAAATACCCTTTGCCTATAACCCCAATTATGAGGTGTCCAGCTATCGGGTTGTAAATGAAGTATCCAGCGTTGTTGCTTCTTCCTTTGCAGAGAACCTCTGTGTGGTGAACAGTGATGTGGGAACCGACAACCAGGCTGTTGACATGACGGAAGCCACGTCAGCCGGACTTTTTGATCTTAACAGCAATAAAGTCATGTATGCCAAGAATATTCACGAAAGGCTCCAGCCGGCCAGCCTGACCAAGATTATGACTGCGCTGGTTGCGCTTAAGTACGGCAATCCGGACGATTTAATCACGGTAACCGATGAAGCGGCCATTACGGAATCCGGCGCTGTTCTCTGTGGCTTGAAGACGGGAGATCAGCTGACCCTGAACCAGGCGCTGCATGCCCTGCTCATCCATTCCGCCAACGATGCCGCAGCAGCCATTGCTGTTCATATCGGAGGGAGCCTGGACGGCTTTGCGGAGCTGATGAACCAGGAAGCACTGGCAATCGGAGCGACAAACAGCCATTTTGTGAATCCTCACGGACTGACTGAGGACAATCATTATGTTACGGCATATGATTTGTATCTGATATTTAATGAAGCATTAAAGAATGACCTGATTAACGAAATCATTCATATGACCAGTTATGAAACGGTGTTTATGGACAAGGACGGCAAGTCCAAAACCTTTTCCTTTACGACCACCAATCAGTACCTGAAAGGGACTTACAAAGCGCCGGAGCAGGTTACTGTTATCGGAGGAAAGACGGGAACGACCAGCGCGGCCGGAAACTGCCTGATCCTTCTCTCCAAGGACACCTCAGGGAATCCTTATATTTCCGTAATTCTCCATTCTTCGGACAGGGCAGTCCTCTATACGGAGATGACAGAGCTTTTAAATGTAATTAATTAAAAAGGTTGTTTTTTAATCAGATATCAACTATAATAATATCATATTTAAAAGGCGTGTAAGAATCGCCAATTTACTTTAGGAGGGATTACAATGGTTCAGTTAATCGTAGGCAAGAAGGGGAAAGGCAAGACAAAACAATTATTGGATAAAGTAAACACCGAAGTAAAAGAAGTCTCCGGAAATATTGTCTATCTGGACAAAAGTACGAAGCATATGTTTGAACTGAATAACAAGGTAAGGCTGATTGATGTTTGTGAATTCATGGTGGAGAACAGCTCCGAATTTATCGGTTTTATCTGCGGTATCGTTTCCCAGGACCGTGACCTTGAAAAGATGTTTTTAGACAGCTTCCTGAAGATCGCCTGTCTGGGTGATGATGGTGATATCCTTCCGGTAGTTGAAAAGTTGGAAAAAGTCAGTGAAAGTTTTGGCGTTGATTTCGTTCTCAGTGTTTCTAAGGACGAGCAGGAATTGCCCGAAAGCCTGAAATCGAAGATTATTGTATCTCTTTAAAATAAAGGATAAAAGCCTCGGATGCTTTCCGGGGCTTTTTTAAACGGATTGTTGCCGCAGGGAGGCACCAGCGGAAGCAGCTGGAGGCACCGGCGGAGGAAATGAAAAAAGTGACCCGGAGGAATGTGGATTGGCTGGCAGGAATAACGGTAAAATCAGACAATACAGGAAACCGCTGAATATTAATCTGGGGATAATTATCTTTAGTGTTATTTTCATCTATATTGTTATCTGCGTTTTCCTTTACTTTACGGATAAACATATTATGGGGTACGAGGTAAAGACGGGTTCTCTTTCCGTCGGCAATGTATATCAGGGGATCGCGCTCAGACAGGAAACCATTGTCATGAGCACGGATTCCGGATACATAAATTACTATGCGAGGGAAGGGGAAAGAGTCGGTTCCGGCAAGCTGGTGTGCAGTATCGATGAAAGCGGCCAGCTCAAGGAGCTGTTCGATGCCAATAAGGCGGAGGATACGCAGCTGTCTGACAGCGATCTTTCCGATATCCGGAGTGAAATTACAGGCTATATGAACGGCTTTGACAGGAAACAGTTTTCCGGGGTATATGATTTCAAATACTCTCTGGAGGGTACAGCGCTGAAGCTTGCCAACATCAATGTGCTGCAGGATCTGCAGTCGCTGAATTCTTCCGCCTCTTCCCTGATAACGCTCTGCAGCGCGCCGGTTTCCGGCATTGTGGTTTATTCCACTGATGGTTTCGAGGCGGTTTCGGCGGATCAGATTACCGCTGATATGTTTGACAGGGAGAAGTATGAGAAGAAGCAGCTGATAAACAATGACCTTGTGGCGGCGGGAGATACGCTGTACAAGCTCTCCACGGATGAAAACTGGTCTATTGTCATCCAGATGGATGCGGAGCGTGCGCAGGAGCTTCTGGAGGAAGACTATGTACAGGTACGTTTCCTGAAAAACCAGTTCAGTTCCTGGGCCAAAGTGAATGTGCTCAATAATGCGGACGGGAATACTTACGTAAAGCTTGACTTCAATAATTCCATGATAACCTTCTGTGCGGACCGCTTTATTGATATTGAACTGGTTACCAAAGAGGAACAGGGGCTGAAGGTGCCCAATTCCGCCATAGCGGAAAAGGAATTTTTCCTCATCCCCAAGGATTATGTAACCAAAGGAAATAACAATGAAAACGGGGTTTTGAAGGAAACCTATACGGAAAACGGTGAAGTTACGACAGAGTTTATTGCCACCTCCATTTATTATGAAACGGATGATGATTACTACATCGACAATTCCATCCTGGAGCTGGGCAACAATCTGGTGAAGCCCGATTCTACGGACAAGTATACCATATCCCGTAGCGCTACGCTGATCGGGGTTTATAATATCAACAAGGGTTATGCCGATTTCAAGGAAATACAGATCCTGTCCCAGAATGATGAATATGCGATAATCAAATCCAATACGACCTATGGACTGAGCGCTTATGATCGGATTGTGCTGGATGCGGAGACGGTGAACGGGGACGAATTTATCAATGACTGACGTTAGCTGAAAGGAGAGGCATATGATTAAGGAGAATCTGAACAGAGTACAGGAGAACATCAGGAATGCCTGTGCCAGGGCGGGACGGAAGGAAGATGAGGTCACCCTGATTGCGGTCAGCAAAACCAAGCCGGTTTCCATGCTGGAGGAGGCCTATGCGCTGGGGGTCCGGGATTTCGGGGAAAACAAAGTACAGGAGCTGGTAGACAAGGCAGGGCAGCTGCCGGAGGATATCCGCTGGCATATGATTGGCCATCTGCAAAGGAATAAGGTAAAGTATATAATTGACAAGGTATACCTGATTCACAGTGTTGATTCTCTGCGGCTGGCGGAGGAAATCAGCAAGGAAGCGGTAAAGCACGGCGTTACGGCGAACATATTGATTGAGGTGAATGTGGCAGGCGAGGAAAGTAAGTTTGGCGTTTCGCCGGAGGATACGCCCGGACTTATTGAGGAGATTTCCAGGCTGCCTGCAATACAGGTTCGCGGGCTTATGACGATAGCGCCTTTTGTCGAAAAAGCTGAAGATAACAGGATAATTTTCAATGCATTACTAAAGTTATATGTTGACATAAGTAGAAAAAACATTGATAATGTACATATGGATTTTCTTTCAATGGGGATGACTGGGGATTATGAGGTGGCAGTAGAAGAGGGTGCCACCTTTGTACGCGTGGGTACGGGAATATTTGGTGAAAGATCCTACCGGATAACGGAATAGCTGTCCGGCAGTAATCATAAAGGAGATTGAGCACGATGGGTGTAATGGACAAGTTCTTGAGCTATATGAGACTGAATGGTGAAGATGATTATGATGATTACGACGAAGATGATTATGATGATTACGACGAACCTGTAGAGAAAATCTCGAAACTGACACCTAAGACGAAATCGGAGCCTGTTCAGGATGAGGAGAAGATCCGGAAGGTATCACCCAAGGTAACACCCATGCGGCAGCCCCACAAAACCGCAGGCAACGGGATGGAAGTATGTGTGATTAAGCCCACAACCATAGAAGACGCCAGAGAAATTACAGAAACACTCCTTGCAAACCGTACCGTAGTATTGAATCTGGAAGGGCTGGATGTGGACATTGCCCAGCGGATTATTGATTTTACATCGGGTTCCTGCTTTGCAATCAGCGGCAATCTTCAGAAGATTTCACATTACATATTTATAATCACGCCGGCCAGCGTGGACATTTCCGGGGACTTCCAGGAGATTTTCAGCGGTTCGGTGGATGTACCCGGATTTTCCAGTTAAGCCAGCGTAAGTTCAGTTTGTCAGCGTCGTCGCGAGGCGGCGCTTTTTTGAGGGCATAGAGACGTATTTTCAGAGATAATAAAGATAAAGGCGAGGTGGCATGATGGCAGAAAAAATGACGGTTTCTTATCAGAAGAAGCCCTGCTACGATATTGTGTTTGAGAGGAGCTTTGAAGGGCTTGCAGCGCAGCTGCAGGAGCTGCAGTGCGAAGACAGAAAGCTTTGCATCGTAACGGACTCTAATGTAGGGCCGCTGTATGCGGATGCGGTGCGTGAGGCAGTTGCCCCTGTATGTGCCGGAGTTGATATTTTTACATTTCCGGCAGGGGAGGAAAATAAGAACCTGGATACGGTAAAGCTTCTGTATTCCTTCCTGATAGAGAGGCATTATTCAAGAAAGGACTGGCTTGTTGCGCTGGGAGGAGGGGTAACCGGGGACTTAACGGGCTTTGCGGCAGCTACCTATCTGCGCGGCATTGATTTTATCCAGATCCCGACCACACTGCTTTCACAGGTGGACAGCAGCATCGGCGGAAAAACAGGCGTTGATTTTGATCAGTATAAGAATATGGTGGGCGCGTTCCATATGCCCAGGCTGGTATATATGAATCTTGCAACATTGGCGACGCTGGAGCCGCGTCAGTATTACAGCGGTTTTGCAGAGGCCATGAAGTCCGGCCTCATCAGGGATGCCAGATATTATGAATGGCTGGTTTCCAACATGTATGAAATCTGTGACAGAGATCCTGATACGGTGGAGGAGATGGTTCGCCGCAGCTGCGACATCAAGCGTAAAATTGTAGAGAATGATCCCACGGAAAAGGGAGAGCGTGCGCTCCTGAATCTGGGACATACTATCGGCCATGCGGTGGAAAAGGCCAAAAACTTTACATTGACCCATGGGGAATGCGTAGCGCTGGGCTGTGTGGCCGCCGCGTTCATTTCCTGGAAGAAGGAGCTGCTTCCCATGGAGGAATATTATGAAATCAGGGATATGTTCGTGCCCTTTAACCTGCCCATTTCTGCTGATGATTTGGACCGTGAGGAGATTTTGGAGCTTACGAAGTCGGATAAGAAAATGGAAGCGGGACACATTAAATTTGTCCTCCTTCAGAAAATCGGAAAAGCCGTGCTGGATACCACTGTAACCGAGGAGGAAATCCTGGCGGCGATAGACGAAATTAATTTTACGGAAGAGGATGCAAATGAATAAGATGAAAAAATTCTGGCTGCCGGATCTTCTGATTGTCCTGGCGGGCATTCTGCTGGATCAGTTTACCAAGTATCTGGCGGTCATATATTTGAAAGGGCAGGAAGCTGTTTCCCTGATTCCCGGCGTATTGGAACTGAGATATCTGGAAAACCGCGGCGCAGCCTTTGGCATGATGCAGGGAGGAAAAATATTTTTCCTGATCATCACGCCGATTATTCTGGCGCTGGTGGTTTATGCGATGTATAAAATGCCGTCTGTCGGCAAATACCGGATACTGCATATCCTGCTTGCCTGTGTGGCTGTTGGCGCCGTGGGCAACATGATAGACCGTATCAGGCTGGACTACGTGGTGGATTTCATCTATATCAGCCTGATAGATTTCCCGATCTTTAATGTGGCTGATATGTTTGTATCCATTGCCTGTGTGGTGGGCGCAGTCCTGATTTTGTTCAGCAATAAATATAAGGACGATGATTTCAGCTTCCTGTCATGGAAGAAGAAGGATAAAGAATAGACGGGGGAAGTGGAATGCCGGATCTGTTTCGGTTTCAGGTAACAGAAGAGTATGAAGAGGAAAGAATCGATAAGTATATGTCCATACTTATCGATTCTTTGTCGCGTTCCTTTATTCAGAAAATGATGAAGGAAGAGAAGGTGCTGGTGAATGGAAAGCCGGTGAAGGCCAATTACCGGCTGAAAACGGAGGATGAAATCTGCTTTGAGCTTCCGGAAGCGGTAGAACCGGATATTGAGCCGGAAAATATACCGCTGGACATTCTTTATGAGGATGCTGACGTGCTGGTGGTGAACAAGCCGAAGGGAATGGTCGTCCATCCGGCGGCAGGCCATTACAGCGGTACGCTGGTTAATGCGCTGATGTATCATTGTAAGGGCAGCCTTTCGGGAATTAACGGCTGTCTGCGCCCGGGAATCGTGCACCGGATTGATATGGATACCACAGGCAGCCTGATTGTCTGCAAAAATGACATTGCCCATGCCTCCATAGCCGAGCAGCTGAAGGAGCATTCCATTGTACGGCGCTACAGGGCAATTGTGTGGGGCGTAATAAAGGAAGAGGAAGGCTGCGTGGATGTGCCGATAGGAAGGCATCCTTCTGATAGGAAAAAAATGGCGGCAGGAGTCCGGAATGGGAAAGAGGCTGTCACGCATTATCGGGTTCTGAAGCGTTTCCGCAGCTATACCTATATCGAATGCAGGCTGGAAACCGGACGGACGCACCAAATCAGAGTGCATATGGATTCCATCGGGCACCCTATTCTGGGAGATCCGGTTTATGGGAACAGGAAGTGCCCTTTTCAGCTTCAGGGGCAGACCCTGCATGCCATGACCCTGGGCTTTATCCATCCGGTGACCGGAGAATATGTGGAAACCACTGCGCCCTTGCCCGGATATTTTCAGCATCTGCTTGACACTCTCCCAAAATAAATTTTTTGGGAGAAGCGGGAAATAAGCCTCTTTTTTAGCGTGCATCGTGCTGAAAACTAAATTTTTTATAAAATAAGTAAAGACTTTGTTAAAATTTTGTGCTTCAAAGTGTTGAATTATGGAATAAATTGTGCTAAATTATAAATAGTCCGTCAGCCCTTTACCGCATCATAGCGGTACAGCGGAAGAAGGCACAATCATATAACCACGATATAAGGGGTATCAACATGGAGATGGCACAATATCTTGACCGTTTACTGCTCAGGTATTCGGGCACGTTTGATATATATAAACCATACTTCATAGATGGCAAGGAGTACCCGGCTTACGGGTACTTTTTTTCACATCTGGAGAAGTATGTACTAGTACGGGAAGCCAATTTATGGGCTTCGGACAGTTATGAGCACATTCTGTTCATCACAGCGGATAAAATTACGGAAGAGCATGTGAAGGAAGCACAGGATGTGATTCAGAACTATATGGAGCCGAAGCTGGTGAGAAAGGGCGCCAGGGTGCCGGAGAAGGATCATATGTACAGCTTCCTGACGGTGATTCTGCTCAGCCAGTACCCGCCCGACAGGAATACGCTGAAAAGCGTAAAGAGATATTCCTTTGATAAGGGATACAGGTTCAACCTCAGAGGCTTCAGTACGGGGCATATGGCATTGGTCAGCATGGAAGATCGCAAGATCACATGCAACCGCGCAGCAGCGAAGAAGGTAAAGCTACTGAAGGAGATATTTGAGGAGGTTGACGCAGGAAAGCCCGGCTTTGGCGAGCTTTGTGAAAAGAAGGATGTGAAGCCCTTTTCACAGAAAGACCGTACCGGCGACGGAGAACGGGAGCCGGAGGACGGGGAAAAACAAGGGTTATAGGACAGACGCCGGCAGGTTCCGGAGTTTTCCGGGCCGCGGTTCTGTTTTTTATAACGTCACACAAGCCAAAATTTTTTAACAAACAGGAGGGATTTAGTGTGAGTGCAATTGTTCTTATTTTACTTGCTATTGTCATTTTTGTCGTAGCATACAATACATACGGCAAATATCTGGCAAAGGCGTGGGGCTTAAGCTCCCAGAATGAAACACCGGCCCATACCATGGAAGACGGTGTGGACTATGTTCCGGCGAAGACACCGATTCTGCTGGGCCACCATTTTTCATCCATCGCCGGCGCCGGTCCTATCAACGGACCTATCCAGGCGGCTCTGTTCGGCTGGGTTCCGGTATTTTTATGGATTGTTATCGGCGGTATTTTCTTCGGGGCTGTTCAGGACTTCGGCTCCATCTTCGTATCCATCCGTCATCAGGGAAAATCCCTGGGAGAGGTTATTGAGGAGAACATTGGCCATCGCTGCAAGGTGCTTTTCACCGTTTTTGCATGGCTCGTACTGCTGCTGGTTATCGCTGCATTTGCGGATATCGTAGCCGCCAGCTTTACCTGCGGCGAAGGTGTAACCGGGATATTCCCCGGTGCGGTTGAGGGTACTGCCAATGGTTCCGTAGCCATGGCATCCATCCTTTTCATTCCGCTGGCAATTATTTTCGGCGTCCTGGTTTACAGAAAGAATGCGCCGCTGATTGTTTCCACCATTGTAGGCGTGGTTCTGCTTGCTATCTGCATCGGAATCGGCCTTGTATGCCCGATTAACCTTCCCAAGAGCTTCTGGATTGGTTTTGTATTTATTTACATCTGTATTGCGTCCGTTACGCCTGTATGGATTCTGCTCCAGCCGAGAGATTATCTGAACAGCTTCCTGCTGTATTTCATGATGGTCGCGGCAATTGTGGGAATTATCGGAGCGCATCCTACAATTGTAACTCCCGCTTATGTGGGCTTCAAGGTAGGAAGCAGCTATCTGTTCCCCGTACTGTTCATCACCGTGGCCTGCGGCGCCGTATCCGGCTTCCATTCCCTGATTGGTTCCGGTACGACCTCAAAGCAGCTGGATCATGAACAGGACGCGCTGGCAATCGGATATGGTTCCATGTTAATCGAATGCGTCCTGGCAGTTATTTCCCTGATCGCTATCGGTACGCTTTCTGCAGACGGTTCCATCCCTGCGGATATGGCATCACCTACTGTAGTATTTGCATCCGCCATCAAGGGCTTTTTCGTAAAAATGGGCTTCAATGCCACTGCGGCTCAGGCAACTTATACCATCATCGCCCTGGCGGTGTCCGCATTTGCCCTGACTTCACTGGATACCGGTACGAGACTGGGACGTTTCATGTTCCAGGAGCTGTTCGCCGGAAACGGGGAAAAGAAGAACGTGCTCAGCAATATGTATGTGGCTACCATTATTACCGCTTTCTTCGGCTTCGTACTGTGCCTGGCAGGCTATCAGAATGTATGGCCGCTGTTCGGCGCCTGCAACCAGCTGGTTGCCGTACCTGCATTCCTTGCCATTGCGGTATATCTGGCTAAGACCAACAAGCCTAACCGGATGCTGTATTTCCCTATGGTATTCATGCTCGTTGCGTGTATTTCTTCCCTGATCCTTTCCTTTAAGAACAATGTTGTGAAGCTGATGGGCGGCACAGGCACTGTTATCAAGGAAGGCCTTCAGTGCGTAGTTATCATACCTATCGTTATTCTTGCTGTTATTCTCGTTGTAGAAGGCGGCAAGGTGCTTATCGATTATGAAAAAAAGAAAAAACATTAAAGAAACGGCACGGTTGGAATCAGGAAAAACAGCAGAATAATATGTGCTGAAATGGCGGAAACTCCGCGGTTGTGACAGACCGGGGAGTTTTTGCTTTTTATCATTGAATTTTTATCAGTTTTTCTTTATAATAGTATTTATAAAAGGTAGCTTGCTTACCTTGAACAAGGAGGTAGTTGTATGAATACAATCATAACAATAGGCCGTCAGTTTGGCTCAGGCGGACGTGAAATCGGCGAGAAGGTAGCAGAATATTTTGGCATCAAATGCTTAGATAAGGAGCTTCTGACAAGGGCAGCCAAGGAAAGCGGCTTTTGTGAGGAGATGATTAAGAGCCACGATGAGAGACCTACCAACTCCTTCCTCTATAACCTGGTAATGGATACTTATTCCTTCGGTTATAATGCGTCATCCTTTATGGATATGCCCATCAGCCATAAGGTATTTCTTGCCCAGTTTGATACCATTAAGAAAGCGGCAGAAGAGGGACCCTGCGTTATTGTAGGACGCTGTGCCGATTATGCGCTGCATGACTTCAAGAACTGCATCAATCTTTTCATTTATGGCGATGAGGAGACCAAGGTTAAGCGTATTATGAGCAAGTACAGCCTGACCGAAGACAAAGCAAAAGACATGATAGTTAAGAAGGATAAACAGCGTCAGAGCTATTATAATTACTATTCCTCCAAGAAATGGGGCCGTGCCGACAGCTATGATTTCTGCCTGAACAGCTCAGTGCTGGGTGTGGAGGGGACTGTGAAGCTGATCATCCAGATTATTGAAGACTTTGAGAATCAGAATAATCCGGGCGGCAAAGCCTGACGTGATGCACCGGCAGACCGGCTAATGTATGCAGGATTAAAAGCTATAATTAATGAGAGATTAACAGGAGGAAAGCAGAATTCCCGGGAAGGATGCTTTCCTTTTTGCCTGAAAAGGGGAAACAGGGAATATGCCGAACAGGATTCTTATTATTGATGATGATAAAGATTTGTGCAGGCTGCTTCAGGAAAGCCTCCGCCAGATGGATGCTGAGGCCGATGTCTGCTACAGCGGAAATGTAGGAATCTCATTCATGCAGAAAAGGGAATACCATCTTGTGGTGCTTGATATTTTTATGCCGGGGATGGATGGCTTTGAAACGCTTGAGAAGATACGCCTCCTGGGAAATGTTCCGGTGCTCATGCTGACGGCGAAGGACGACAATGCATCTAAGGTGAAGGGACTGCAGATGGGAGCGGATGATTATCTGACAAAGCCCTTTAATTTAGAGGAATTCAATGCCAGAGTACAGTCTTTAATCAGAAGATACCTTTATCTGAACGATCCGGAAAAGAGGACAGTCATTGAATACAAGGGCCTGTTAATTAATCTTTCGGAAAAACGGGTGGTCATAAACGGTTCAGAGGTGGCTTTGCCGAATAAAGAATTTGAACTGCTGGTATATTGCGCTCAAAACCCGAAAAAAATTCTCTCTAAAAAAAGGATTTTTGAAGCCGTGTGGAAGCAGGAGTATATGTATGATGATAATACCATAATGGCGACGATGAGCAGGCTGCGTAAAAAAATAGACGGTCTTTCTGCCCCTGACGAATATATTCAGACGATTAAAGGCATGGGATACCGATTTAATGCGCCCGTCTGATTCCGGTTAAAGCGGCGGTCCGGGCTTTAAAGTGTGAACAGGACCGAACGTAATAAGGAAGGTGGTCCGGACAAACGGTTCGCTTTTTACGGTGATATTGCCGCCAGATTTTATAACGAGCTGCTGTACGATATTCAGTCCAATCCCGCTGCCTCTGTCAGTCCGGCTTTTGTCACATTTATAAAACCGTTCAAAGATATGCTTTATATCAGAAGGGGAAATGCCGACGCCATTATCACTTACGGAAATCTCCGTCACATCCTTTTCTTTTTTCAATGAAATTCCGATCTTTGCTGCCTGACTGTGCTTCAGGGAATTTTGAATCAGATTGTTTAGAATCCGTGCATATGCTTTTCTGTCAATCGTTAATTCTATTAAGCTTTCCGGAATATCAATTTCATAGGAAATATGCTTTTCCTCAAAAATAACAATCCAATCCTCCAGAATATTACGGGTCAGCTCTGCCATATCGCAGGGAAGCGGCTCTAAAATCTCTTCGCCTGAGCTTAATTTGAACCAGTCAAACAGCGTATCCACATAATTTTTCAGGGCATACGCCTTCTGACGGGCTGTCTCCACATAGCTTTCCCGGGTTTCTGCATCTGTTATCCCTGTATGAACCGCGTCCAGGTATCCGATCAGTGTTGTGAGAGGGGTCCGGATGTCATGGGAAAGGCTGGTCATCAGAGCCTTCTCCGCCTCTTCGGCCTTCTGCAGCGCTATTATTGTATCCTGCGAATCCTGCAGCAGAAGATTGATTCCAAAGCCGATGTCGGCAAGGATGGAATCAGAATCCAGGAGTATCTTCCGGTTCCTGTTGCCTGCGTTAATTTCTTTAAGAATGCCATTGATATAATTTAGCTCCCTGTTCTGCCGCCTGATGTACACAAACAGTACAAGGCATAGGATAAGAGAGAGGATAAGCGCTGTTGTGATGATGATTAAAATGTATTTTTGCATATTGCTCCTGTATAATTGTGAATTCAGTTAAATTAGATTAAATAGTGTTTAGCGGATAGCCGTTGATAAAAAACAGTGAAAATTTTCACGTGCTGATGGGAAAATTATAACATAAATTTTTCAGGATTACAATTTCAAGACTGGTTAAGTTAAGCTGCTGATGAAATGGGTGAAATTTAAGGATGCTGTAAGATACCTGCGGTTGATATATGGTAAATTATAAGCAGCAGATCGGATGAGAAGCTGAGCAGGGAATAAAAAAGACGAGGAGATGAGTAATTTGAAGGATTATATTATCGAAACGAAGCATTTAACAAAGATTTATGGAGAGCAGAAAATTGTTTCGGATCTCAATATGCATGTCAGATACAAGAGTATCTACGGTTTGCTGGGTCGCAATGGAGCGGGGAAAACGACGACCATGAAGATGCTGCTTAATCTTACAAGTCCCACGTCAGGGGATGTTTATGTGTTTGGGAAAAAGATGAGGGAGGAAGAAAAAAGCCTGCTGCCGCGCATCGGAAGCCTTATTGAAGCACCCGGGTTTTATCCCAATCTGACTGGAAGCGAAAATTTACGTATTTTTGCAAAGCTCCGGGGAGTTACCAAATATAATGCGGTTCGGGAAGCGCTGGATTTGGTGGGGCTGCCCTATAATGATAAAAAGCTTTTTTCACAATATTCTGTGGGCATGAAACAGCGTCTTGCGATTTCGCTGGCCGTTATGCATGAACCGGAGCTTTTAATCCTGGATGAGCCAATCAATGGGCTGGATCCTATCGGGATTGTGGAGATACGCGACTTTTTACACGATTTATGTCATTCCGGCGGCAAAACAATACTGATTTCAAGCCATATCCTGTCGGAGATAGCCCTGTTAGCCGATGATATTGGGATTATTGATCATGGAGTCCTTCTGGAAGAAGAATCGATGGAAGAACTGGAAAGAAAAAATAACCGCCATATCCAATTATCGGTGACGGATGCGGCTGCTGCGGCCAGGCTTTTGGAGACGCAGTTTCACATCACTGATTTTGAAATCCTGGATGAAAAAAATATCTGGATATTTGATATTTCCGTCCCGTTAGAAAGGCTTAACCGTTCCCTGATTGAAAATGGAATTGATGTGTGCGAGTTATATTTACATGAAGATACTCTGGAAGCATATTTTACGCGGGTGACAGGGGGTGAAGGAATTGCTTAAGCTTGTCCGGTGCGAATTATGGAAATATAAAAGAAACAAGGTGATCCCCCTGCTGACAATGCTGGCCGTACTGTTTCCTCTGGCCCTGGTAATTATGACACGCTCAAGGATTGATGGAACGCAGGACTGCCGCGCTCTTTACAATTATTATGATTATGTTTTCGGCAGTAATATTGTATATAGCTTTATGCTGTTTCTGCCCTGCCTGATTGGGAGCGTGGGCGCCGTATTGTTTTTTGCGGAGCGTGACAATGACACCTTTAAAAATATTCGTTCGATACCCATTACCTGCGGACAATTAGTTCTTGTAAAGCTGGCCGTGCTGTATTTGTGGGCTGTATTTTATGCGATGTTAACCACAGTTTCCGTCACTGTTTTCTGCGCGGCGGTAAATTACAGGGCGGTATATGATTTCCCTTTTAAGCTGATGGTCAGTATACTGGCGGGCATCATGATTGTGAGCTTTTCGCTTCCTGCGGTGGTTATGGTTATTTATTTTAACCAGAACTATGTGCTGTCCATTCTGCTAGCTTTTTCCTATTCCATTTTGAACTGGTTTTTCCTTATTTTATTTGCAGGCCATGAAATGATAGTAAAGTTTCTGCCCCTTATCACAGGATTATTCTGGGTATCCTTTATTTTAGACTATAGAAAGAAGGCCCTTTTCGGAGACTATGTAAGTCCTGTGCATATGAGTGATCATCTGCGGGTGTTTGTCAGCCTGATGATTATTTTTACTTTATCGGTTACATTGATTCTGCGTTTTTATAAAAAATGGTCGAGGTGACAATATGGGGGTAATTATATATACGGAATTATTAAAAATCAAACGTGCGTCGATGCTGAAGGCGGGTGCAATTATTGTGGCGTTATCCTGCGTGCTTTCCGTCATACCGGTTTTTGCCAGAGACAGTACGGTTAAAAATTTTGCATTGCTGATGGGAAATATACTTGAAAACAATTGTATCTATTTTTCCCCGGTGCTGACTGTTTTATTGGGCAGCTACATGATGGAGAGGGAAACCACGGATGATACGTTGAAAAACATGCTCACGATCCCCGTCACCTTTCAAAGGATTTTATTGGGGAAGCTGATGGTATTATTGGTTGTGGTCAGCTTTTTTGGAGTGGGCAGCAGCGTTTTGGGGAGTCTTTTGGGAGCGGCGCTGAAATTACCTGGAATTGGCGCCGGGAGTGTCCTGATGTGGTCTGTACGGATTATATGCACAAATATTCTGATTTTTGTGGCAGTCCTTCCCATAACGGTTTTGGCTGCCTGCAAGGAGGGCGCTATGCTGGCCGGGACCGCGGCTGCCTTCGTTTACGGGTTCCTGGCCTCCATCGATTGGAAGCCGATGAATTATTATCCTGTTAAGGCGGTTATGATTCTGCTAAGGCCGGAATATGGGGATAAATATGACTGGCTGCATTATTCCAGGCCGATTGCGGCTGCGGTCATCGCTGCAGTGTTCCTGGCGTCATTTGTTCTGATAAAAAGGATGAAGCCGGCTGAAAGGAAAAACAGGGCATCGAAGGTGAGCAGAAAAAGAGGATGGTAGGGGAACTGTCCGGGTTTTCCGGGCTGCTGCGGCAGAGGAAAAGCGCAGCGGCCCGGCTGAAAGGAACGTGCCAGGATGAAAGAACGTGCCAGGATAAAGGAACATGCCAGGATAAAGGAACATGCCAGGATGAAGGAATATGCCAGGATAAAAAACGTGCCAGGATAAAAGACTGTGCCAAGATAAAGTACTGTGACTTGTAACGCGGATTCCGACATGTTATAATCACCCATGGACGAAAATGGGAGCGCACGCTTTTATACAGACGGAAAAGAGGGATATTTATGGTACCGGTTCTGGCCAGAATGTCAGTGGTCATTAAAGCACAGCATGAAACCTCCGTGATGACGGGGAACTATGAAATGGGTTACGTCTGCGGCCTGTTGTGCCGGCTGGCGGGCATTACGCCGCCTCCCCTGGAAACGCCGCTTAAGCTGCAGGAGAAGATGATGGCGGCCCTGGAAGGCTACAACGCCGCGGATGAGCGGGAAAAGAACATCATCCGGATGCTGAAGTATTATAAACCAGATGATAACATGGACGACCAGGTAAAGGAACTGTTTTTGATGGGACTGGAAGAAAACAGGCCCTGGCAAAGATAAGACAAAACGTTCTGCAGGGCAGTATCCGCCCCGCCGGGCGGAGGAGAATGTTAATGACAAAGAAAAAAATATTGCTGCTTACCACCGGAGGCACCATTGCCTCCCACAAAACAGAGCATGGGCTGGCGCCGGCGCTGACCGCGGAGGAAATTCTGGAATTTCTGCCTTTTATGGATAATGTGTGCAGCCTGGAGGCGCAGAACCTGTTTGGCATAGACAGCACCAATATGACCTGTGGGCACTGGATGCAGATCGCACATGCCATAGAGGAAAATTATGAAGCCTTTGACGGCTTCGTAGTCTGCCACGGCACAGATACCATGGCCTATACGGCGGCAGCGCTTTCCTATATGATACAGAACTCCGCGAAGCCCATTGTGCTCACCGGCTCCCAAAGGCCTCTGGAAATGGAGATTTCCGATGCCAGAATGAACCTGCGGGACAGTATCGCCTATGCTCTTGATGATGCGTCCAGCGGGGTGAGCCTTGTGTTCGGAGGGAAAATCATTGCCGGCACCCGTGCAAAAAAAGTGAAAACCATGAGCTATAACGCATTTGCCAGCATCAATTATCCGGAGCTTGCCGTGATGCGGGATGAACATCTGGTCCGCTACATTGAACCGAAGCCGTTTACAGAACCGGTTTCCTTCTGCCATGAGCTTAATCCCCGGGTATTTCTGCTGAAGCTGACGCCGGGCATGTCCCCGGTCATCCTGAAAGATATTTTCAGCCAGTATGACGGAATCATTGTGGAAAGCTTTGGTGTGGGAGGTATCCCGGACAGCCTGCTTCATGAATTTGTCAGGCTGATGGAAGAGTACGGCTCCAGCAAGGCTGTGGTCATGACCACGCAGGTCACCTATGAGGGAAGCAATATTGGCGTTTATGAGGTGGGCAAAAGGGTACAGGAGCAGTTCCCGCTGCTGGAAGCCTACGATATGAACTTGGAAGCGGTCCTCACAAAGCTCATGTGGATACTGGGGCAGAGACCCGGCAGCTTTGAAGCTGTCAGGGAGCTTTTCTACAAAACTGTAAACTACGATATTTACCGTTAATATTTTTCAGAAAAAATATACAGCTCTGTGAATATTTTCCATTCCTCCTTCATATACTTCTTAGTAAGAACAAAACATAACAGGAGGACAACCATGCCGAGAGGAAGAAAAAACAAATCTCTGGATGAAAGAATCCAGGACACGCAGCAGAGTATTTACAATCTGGAAGTAAGGACCCAGGAGCTTTATGAAGAACTGGAAGAGCTTCTGCGACAGAAAAAGAATGAAGAGCTTGAAAAACTATCGGATGCCCTGGAAGAAGCTGGTGTTTCCGTTGATGAAGTGCTGGCGCAGCTGAAAACAGATGTCCAGGAAAACATCGCCTGAAGCTTCGGACAGCAGCTTATCCGAAAAGGAGAGCAGAGTGTTTTGCCAAAAAGCAGAGCCTCTGTTCTTTTTTTGCTTAAAAGAATTAAATTCTTTCAGAGATTTTATGAAAATTTAATAAAGGATTTAAAAATTAGGGGCAAGAAAGAATTGCATCAAATGAATATCCATCATATAATAGAAATTAGCGCACTAAGAAAGGAGGACGGAAATGAGTGTATTAGGAAATCTTTTATGGTTTTTCTGCGGTGGTTTTTTCAGTGCACTGGGCTGGTTTATGGCCGGAATTCTCTGGAGTATTACCATCATCGGGCTTCCGGTCGGAAAGCAGTGCTTCAAATTTGCGGCCCTGGCGGCATGGCCCTTCGGCAAGGAGATAGTTTACGGAGGCGGCGCAGGCTCGCTGATTCTGAATATCATCTGGATGATTATTACAGGCATTCCCATGGCTCTTGAGTCGGTAATACTGGGCGTGCTGCTTTGCATTACCATTATCGGGATACCCTTCGGCCTGCAGCATTTCAAAATGGCCAAACTGGCTTTGATGCCCTTTGGCGCGCAGATAATTTATACATAATATACAGGGGGAACTGATGGAACAACAAAAGAGTGAAACAAAGACAAAAAAGAAATTTAATCTGGCGGCGCTGTTTGCGCCGACTGATATGACAGAGGGATCACCGGGGAAAAGAATCGTAGCCTTTGCCATACCTATGCTGATTGGAAATATTGCACAGCAGCTTTATAATACGGTGGACAGCATTGTCGTTGGCCGGTATGTGGGCGACAATGCGCTGGCGGCCGTAGGCAGCGCCAGCCCTATCCTGAACCTTCTGCTGGTTCTGTTCGTAGGAATTTCCGTGGGTGCAAGCATTATGGTTTCCCAGTATTTCGGGGCGAAACAGAGAGAGGAGCTGTCCGGCTCCATCGGCTGCAGTATCACGCTGACAGCCATATCCTCGGTCATTATTATGGTGGTGGCGCCCTTTGTGGTGAGGCCTCTGCTGCGGCTGCTGAATACGCCGGACAGCATTATGGACTGGTGCGCTTCTTACCTGATTATTCTGTTCGTAGGCATTGCCGGCATGGCTTATTACAATATTTTAAGCGGTATCCTGCGCGGGCTTGGGGATTCTGTTTCCGCGCTGGTGTATCTGCTGGTGGCCACGGTACTGAATATCGCGCTTGACATCCTTTTCGTTGCAAGCTTCCGCATGGGTGTTGCCGGCGTGGCCCTTGCAACTGCAATCGCGCAGGCGGTTTCGGCGATTATGTGTATGTTCAAGCTGGCCAACATGAAGGAAATTTTTGATCTGAAGCTTCATTATCTGAAGCCCGGGAAAAAGCATACAACGGATATGATCCGGCTGGGCCTGCCCTCCGGTTTTACGCAGGCGATTTTTTCCATGGCCATGATCGTCGTTCAGTCGCTGACGAACAGCTTCGGTGAAATGTTTATCGCAGCCAACGTAATTATTATGCGTGTGGACGGCTTTGCCATGATGCCGAACTTCTCCTTCGGCACAGCCATGACCACCTATGCCGGCCAGAATGTAGGCGCGAGAAAATATGACAGGGTGGAAAAAGGGGCGAAGGAAGGAACTGTTATTGCGGCCGCAGTTTCCGCCGTCATTACGGGTCTCATACTTATCTTCGGAAAATACCTGATGGGAATCTTTACGGAAACAGGCGAGCTGGTGAAGCTGAGCATGCATTTGATGCGTATCCTTGCAGTAGGCTATATCGCCATGGCTGTGACGCAGTGTCTGTCCGGCGTCATGAGAGGAGCGGGAGATACCATGACGCCCATGTGGATTTCCCTGATTACAACCGTTGCTATCCGTGTGCCTCTTGCTTATGGCATTGCCTGGATGACAAGAACACCTGAGCTTCCCAACGGGCGGAATGAATGTGTATTCATTTCCCTGCTGTGTTCCTGGGTTCTGGGTGCGCTAATCACTTTGATCTTCTATAAAAAAGGCGCCTGGAAGAAGAGAGCTTTGGAGAATTAGTTATCTTTCGTGGAAGACGGATGAAGAAAAAGGCAGGCCGGAAATTCATTGCGGGGATTTCCGGCCTGCCTTTTATTACTTATCAGCTGTTTATTAAATCTTAAAAAACCTTTCCTATGTGCCGCTATTCGTCCTCGGCTTCGGTTTTCTTCGGCTTGGGAGCCATATAAGAGGAATTGCCCACATATTCCGTGCTGACCTCCTGGCCGTCCTGATACGTGGTAAAATAGGTTTTTGCAGAAAGGCTTCCTGTGTTCTTCGCCCAGAGCTTGAAGGTGCGGCCATTCAAATCATGGTTCCATACCAGCACATTGATCGTCAGCTTTTTCCCTTCCGTATATGCCTGGAGGATAACGGGAGCGGAGTAGTTATTGCGGAAACGAAGATCCTTGGAACCAGAAGAAATCGCCGCATCCAGCCCGAGAGGAAGATAGTGCACAGGCATGCTGTGAGGATGGCGTTCCAGCACGACAAGGCCTGCATTCTTAACTGCATTGTAAACGGTGGAGGATACCTGGCAGATGCCGCCTCCAATAGCCATTACCGTTTCTCCGTTCAGATATGCGCCGGCTTCCCGGTAGCCGTTGGCGGAAGTCCTGGGAAGAATTGCCGTACTGACGGAAACCTCCTGGCCGGGCATTATAATCATGTTATTCAGATGTCCCGCGGCAACCTTGATATTGTTGATCCGGTTGGAGGAGCTGGTTGAAAAACTGGTGGTGCAGCTGCCGGCCAGCACGAAATCAGGGCTGTAGGTGAGCACGCCTTCATTGACAATGCTTGTAAGGTAGCCGGAGGTAAGATCCAGGGTAATGGGCTGCGGCGTTCCTGCGATAAACTGCTGCTGCAGTGTGGTTATCAGCCAGTTCTTCACATTGGCGTTGAGCTGGTAATAGGTCTGCCCGGAATTGTAGATATAGCTTCCTGTGCCTGTGTCAAAAATGGGACTGTCGCTCTGGAAAACCTGGGCTTTGAGCTGCTCATTAATAGCATTCAGGAAAACGTCGAGAACCGCCGTATCCCCCAGGATACACTGAGGGACGCCAAGGTCGTTGGACAGAAATACGGGATAATCCTTCATCATATTAATTCCCATTGCCCAGACCTGTCCGTCCAGGGTAAGTATGATATTCTGGTTCATCCATCCGGCATCAATAAAACGGCTGTCGGAAACCGTGGTGGTTATGCCTCCTGCGGGCAGGGCCTCGGCGGCATTTATCTGAAGCGGTTCTGTGACCGCTGTCTGCAGCGGCAGGGCAAGAAGCAGACATGTCAGCAGTATGGATATTCTTTGATGTTTTTTCATAGCTGTATACCATCCTTTCACAATCTGCCGGTTCCGGTTCGGAAGCAGGCAAAAAACATGCGTTTCCCCGGAATCAGTTAAGTACTAGGATATCATATCTTCCGCTGATTTCCAACCATTTGCAAAGAATTTATAAAAAAGTGGAAAAACAGCCGCCGACGGGTTATGATAAAAAAAGATACACAGCTGCGTTATTCCCCGTCAACTGTGTGATGGGACGCAGAACAGGAGGATTTATGTATAAGATTTTGATTGTGGAGGATGATGACACGATAACCGCCGTGCTGACCAGAACCCTGTTAAAATGGAATTATGAGGTACAGGCTGTTGTTGATTTTGGCCGTGTTGGGGAGCAGTTTGCACAGTTTTCCCCCGACCTGGTGCTTTTGGATATATCCCTGCCCTTTTTCGACGGCTATTACTGGTGCCAGGAAATCAGAAAGACAAGCCAGGTTCCTATTATATTTATTTCATCTGCGGCGGACGATATGAATCTGGTGATGGCCGTCAATATGGGAGCGGATGATTTCCTGGCAAAGCCCTTCCGTCTAGAAGTCGTTCTGGCCAAAATCCAGGCGCTTCTGCGCAGGGCGTATACCTTTGGCACGCGAAAGGACGTAATCCATGCCGGGGAAGCCACACTTTCCTTAAGCGACGCCACGCTTGCTTATAATGGACAGAAGCTGGAGCTTACCAAGAATGAGTTCCGCATTCTCAGCCTGCTAATGGAAAAGAAAGGCTGCGCCGTATCCCGGGATGAAATCATCTGTGCGCTCTGGGAAAATGAAGCCTTTATAGATGACAACACCCTGACCGTGAATATGACACGGCTTCGCAGAAAGCTGGAAGAAACAGGACTGAAGGGCTTTATTGAAACCAGGAAGGGCATGGGCTACCTGATCCCGGAGAACTACCGGCCTGAAGACGGCGGATCGGCGAAAGGGAAAAAAACATGAAGAGGGAAGTAAACAAGACTGTATCCGGGGAATTTTCCCGCGGCTGTTTTTCCGACTATATCAGGGAGCGGGTCAGCTTTATGCTATATCTTCTTCCCACGGTCTGCCTTCTTTTTATATGGTGGCTCTGTGATCTGCCCTGGCAGCCGGCGGTCTATCTGCTTCTGGTCCTCGCCGTGCTGTCCTCTGTCCTGATTTTCTCCGATTATAGCAAATACGTAAAAAAACGCAGGCTGCTGGAACTATATGCTTCACAGGCAGAGGCGGGAATTTTTTCCCCGGAAGAGGAAAGCCGCGGCCTGGAAGGGGCGTGGGCGCAGCTGGCCAGGGGCTGGCAGCAAAAATATGAACAGGAAAAGGAAAACGGCCGGGAGGAAAGGGAGAGAAGCAGCAAATACTATACGCTCTGGTCCCATCAGATAAAAACCCCGGTGGCCGCCATGCATCTGCTTTTACAGGAGGAGGAGCTGGATCGGCGTTCCATGGAGCAGGAGCTGTGGAAGGCGGAGCAGTACGTGGATATGGCCCTCCAGTACCAGCGCCTGGATAAGGACGGAAGGGATCTGGTCTTAAAGGAATACCCGCTTTCATCCCTGGTAAAAAAGGCTGTAAAAAATATGGCGTCCGTACTCATTTATAACAAAACAGCTATCCATCTGGAGGATATGGCAGCTGCTGTGCTCACAGATGAAAAATGGTTCCTATTCGTTCTGGAGCAGCTGCTTGGAAATGCGGTGAAATATACGGCAAAGGACGGCAGCGGCAGCATCCGGATTTACACAAAGGAGAGTGGGGGAGGAGCGTTCCTGGTTGTGGAGGATAATGGCATCGGTATCCGCCCGGAGGATATTCCCAGAGTATTTGAATGGGGCTATACGGGCTACAACGGCAGAAGGGAAAAGCGTTCCACGGGAATCGGCCTCTTTCTCTGCCGCAGGACCATGGATATGCTTGGCCAGACGATTGCCATAGAATCGGAGGAAGGAAAGGGCACCCGTGTTCTTCTGGGCATTTCCAGGAACAGATTTGATATTGAATAACAGCAATAAACAGGTTCAAAGGGAGGCGTCTTCCGATTTGGACCTGTTTTATTT
Organism: Eisenbergiella massiliensis; assembly: GCF_003435485.1. Lineage (NCBI taxonomy): Bacteria > Bacillati > Bacillota > Clostridia > Lachnospirales > Lachnospiraceae > Eisenbergiella > Eisenbergiella massiliensis. The sequence continues at coordinate 6,593 of NZ_QVLV01000013.1, read as the reverse complement.
ATGGTAAAGCATTCTTTTGGAAAAGGCATTTCTGTATTCACTGGGCGTCAGCCCGGTCATCTTCTTATAAAATTTCATAAAGTTGTGGCTGTCGGCAAAGCCCAGCGCGACACTGATTTCCAGTATGGTCATGTTGGTATCCGTCAGCATGAAATTGGCCTCGTCAATCTTTGCCTTCATAATATATCTTTTTAAAGACATCCCCGCAATGGAACTGAACATATGCGACAGATATTTGTCATTGTAGCCGAAATGACCGGCAATATCTGCTACCCTGATATTTTCCTGAATGTGCCGTTTGATATAATCAAGGATGTCCTGGAACATCTGCCTCTGGTTTTTGGCAGGTATGCTCACATTCAGCTGCCGAATGTGCTGGTTGTGGATTTCGCACAGAATCAGGGTGGTCATGTAATTGATGGTCAGCCTGTCGTACTGGGAACGGACAGCGTCCTGCAGCTGTTTCATCAGCACAATTATTTTTTCCGTATTCAGCGTCCTGCAGTACTGCGGGATCAGAAGCCGGATATTATTTTCCGTCAGATACGAAAGGGTGTCGGTAACGCCATCCTCAGTAATTACGGGCGTCACCGGATGGGAGGATGTAAAATGCATCCAGTAAAAGCTGCAGTCCGAGGGCCTGAAGCCCCGCCGGAGGTTGGCGGGAGGCTGCCCCGGCGGAAGGAGCAGCGTTTCACCCGTATTTACGGTAAAATCCTGATTTTGATAGGACAGGTATAAAGGCCCCTTGGAAATGACAAAAAGTTCGTAATCAATCAGCTCCATCGTTTCATGCATCCAGTTAGGAGACAGTGCCTCAAACTTCCCGGTGAGTACGTATTCCAGCGGGTTGTCAATCGTAAATTCATAAGCCTTCAATCAATAGCGTACCTCCCCTCCGTTTTCATTCTGAATTTTGACACCAGAGGTGTATCTTTTGGCCCCGCATTTCAGGGGAAAAAATCCGGATCAGTTTATTAAAGTGAAAAACCTGTCGGCCAACAAAACACTCTCTGTAAAATTCCGGGAAATTCGAGTTTTATACTAATGGTAAAATATGGAAATTAGTAAATTGTGCATAAAATAAGTATAATTAAAGGCTCTAATTTGTACAAGGTGTATAAAGGTTAGGTTAAGTGTAAAAAGGTTGTGAGTTTAAAAGGCAAAGCAGTAAGCCACAACCTTTTTACACTTAATGTATCCTTATGACATTTACGAAACCGGTATCAAATTGTAAGATATACCCATAAATTTCCGCTGAAGAAAATAAAAAATATAAATATTCACTAAGCATTATCCGATACACTATGCAAATAGCAGCAAAAGCTACAGCATTTTAAGATGGATGACTTTTGGACATCTGTCAGTATTTTGGACCGGGAGTGTGTGCAGGCCCGGAAATCAAAGGGAAATAACACGGTTACCGTGAAATTTCAAATAAAGATTGGAGGAAACAGAATGAAAAAGAAATTAATTGCGCTGATGCTTTCAGCGGCAATGACGGCAGGAATGCTGGCAGGCTGCGGAAGTACAAGTACCACAGGCAGTACCGATGCAAATGCAGGGGCCGCCGACACAGGAGCGGCAAAAACGGAAGAAAACGCATCTGCGGACGCAGGCGCTTCCACAGGAGAGACGGTAAAGCTGACCGCTGTCATCATTTCCCATCCGCTTACCAAGGATATCACGGAAATGAAGTGGGTATCCGAAATTGAAGAGAAAGCAGGAGTGGAAATCGAATGGGAACAGATCAGGGCTGACTGGGATACGGTGAAATCCACCCGTTTCGCAGCCGGGGACATTCCGGATCTGCTCTTCAGCGCCACATCCGATTCCGATTATACCAAATATGCCGGGCTGTTTGCGGACCTGACGCCTTACCTCAGCAAGGAAACCACCCCCAATATCATGGAAATGTTTGAAGAAGAGCCGGATACCAAAACACTGGCTACCACAATGGAAGGAAAAATTTTCGGACTTCCCAAATTCCAGGGCAAATGGCCTTCCACCAATACCGTTATGTTCATCAACAAAAACTGGCTGGAAGCGGTAGGTAAAGAAGTTCCCACCACCTTCACGGAGCTGAAGGATGTCCTGATGGCCTTTAAAGAGCAGGATGCCAACGGCAACGGCGACCCTGACGATGAAATCCCCATGGACTTCAACGCGGGCGCAAACAACGGCTGGTTCAACAGCGCTTATTCCATGACAAACCTGGTAGGCTCCCTTGGAATCCAGCTGACCAACTGGGGAACAGACGCTTACTTTGCGGAAGACGGACAGATTAAATGCTATGCAGTTGACGACCGTTATAAGCTGTTCATGAAGTACGTAACTGATCTTTATGCCAACGGCCTGATCAATACCAATGCCATTTCCAACGACTATTCCGCATTCCAGTCCCTTTCCCGCGGCAATGAAAATGGGGACGCCCTGGTAGGCTGCGTATTCGGCTGGGAAGAAACAGACAAATTCGGCCCCAACCTTTACAGCCAGTATGTACCGGTTCCCGCGCTTGATTATGATATCGACTGTGAACCCGGCACCTATGATACCCGCTGGAGGGATGACTACACAGGACTTAATATGTCCGGCAACAGAGTATGTGTCAGCGCCAAATGTGAGAATATGGAAGCTGCCGTAAGATTCCTCGACTGCTTCTATGATCCGGCCGTTTCCGTTCAGGGCCTGTTCGGCGGTATTTCCGACGGCTGTGTGGAGCAGACCGGCGACAACAGCTTCAAGGTTCTTGACCCGCTCGATCCCGACACGGATCCCGGTACCTGGAAATGGACAAGCACCATGGCGGACAATGCGCCCATGTATATCAGAAGAAGCACGGAAATCGAAATGGCACAGGATATGACCTTTGCCCTGGAGGAAAGAAAAGTATACGATGATGTGATTGCCAAGGCAAGCGAATCCGATACCTATCCTCAGATGTTCATGAAATATTCGGAAGAAGATCAGAATACCATGGCGCTCACCCAGGCCAATATCAACAATATCATTGATAATTACTGGTCTCTTTGGATGACCGGCGAATCCGATATCGACGCTGACTGGGATTCCTACGTTAAGAGTGTCAATGATGCAGGACTGCCTCAGATACTTGAAATCCGTCAGAAGGCTTTCGACGCATATCTGGGAAAATAATGCTTCATACCAAAAAGCAGAGCTAAACAGGGCAGTGGGATGTGGAATTTCCGCATCCCACGTTCTGTCTAAAGGAAGGGAGATCGTATGAGTGCTAAACAAAAAAAGAATGCTGTAACCGGCCAGAGCCGGGGTTTTGGAAAATATATACAGCATAACTGGCAGCTGTGGGTCATGCTGTTCCCCGCCATGCTGTATATCCTGATTTTCTGTTATGTCCCCATGTACGGGATCCAGCTGGCGTTCCGGGAATACAGCTTTACTGCGGGCATCACGGGCGGAAAATTTGTGGGACTGAAATATTTTAAGCAGTATTTTGAAAGCCCCATGTTTTTTACCACGCTGAAAAATACCTTTGTCATTTCCGCCACCAGTATTCTTGTGGGCTTTCCCGCGCCGATTATCCTGGCTATGATCATCAATCAGATCCGCAGCCCCAAATGGAAAAAGACGGTGCAGACTACCGTATATATCCCGTACTTCATTTCAGTGGTCGTCCTTGTTTCCATGCTGAATATCATGTTTGCAAACGACAGCGGCGTAATCGCCAACTTTTTGAAAAGCCTTCATATCGTATCCCGGAACACCAATATTCTGGGAAAGGAATCCTGCTTTGTTCCCCTGTATGTACTGTCCGGCGTCTGGCAGACCATGGGCTGGAACAGCATCATCTTCATCGCCGCCCTGTCTTCAGTGGATACCCAGCTGTATGACGCCTGTAAAATTGACGGGGCGAACCGGTGGCAGACGATGATACATATTGATTTTCCGGCGATTCTGCCCACTATCATGATCCTGTTGATTATGAACATGGGAAATATTCTCAACGTAGGCTTCGACAAGGTTTTCCTGATGCAGAACAGCCTGAATCTGGGAGCCTCCCAGGTTATTTCCACCTATGTATATACGGTGGGCATCAAGTCCTCACAGTTCAGCTTCGGCGCGGCTGTCGGCCTGTTTAACACGGTAATCAACTTTGTATTCCTGCTGGTAACCAACTATGTTTCCAAACGGTCCACCGGCACCGGTCTGATGTAGGAGGAGTAAAAATGGCAGATAAAAAAATAAGACCTGCAAAAAAAGTGAAAAGGGATTCCAGCTGGCAGGACAGGCTGTTTGGCGCAGTTGTTATCATCCTCAGCATATTTGTTTTTGTCGTCATAGCCTATCCGCTGTGGTTTATTATCATTGCCTCCATCAGCAATTCCAATCTGGTCAATCTGGGGAAGGTGACCATATGGCCGAAGGACATCCTTTTTTACGGCTATCAGCAGATTGCGGAGGATGCGCGTATCTGGACCGGTTATGCCAATACCATACTCTATGTGGTGGCGGGAACCATCCTGAATATGGCGGTCACCATGCCGGCGGCCTATGCGCTTTCCAGAAGGGATTTCAAGGCAAGGAACAAGGTGATGTTCTATTTTGTGTTCACCATGTTCTTCAGCGGCGGGCTGGTGCCCCTTTACATGACGGTAAGCTCGCTGGGACTGATTTCCACAAAAACGATTCTGATTATTTTCGTGGCGGTCAATACCTATAACCTTATTATCGCAAGAACCTTCATAGAAACCTCCATTCCGGAGGATCTCTACGAGGCGGCCGTGCTGGACGGATGCTCCCATTTCAACTATTTTGTCAAGGTGGTGCTTCCGCTGTCCAAAGCGGTTATTTCCGTGCTGATTCTGTATTATGCCGTATTCCACTGGAACGATTTCTTCAATGCGCTGCTGTTTAACAGCAATTCCAAAAACGCGCCTCTGCAGATTATACTGCGGGAAATCCTGCTTTTGAACCAGGCGTTCTCCAGCGGCGTGGGAAGCGTACAGGGCGGCTATGCCCAGGGCGCTGCGGATCAGGTGAAATACGCGGTAATCATCGTATCAACGCTGCCCATCCTGTGTGTGTATCCCTTCATCCAGAAGTATTTTGAAAAAGGCGTGATGATCGGAGCGGTAAAGGGCTGATTTTTATAAAAAGAAGGGAAACTGCCGCCCGGGCGGCAGGAAGGAAAGGGTATGGAAAAGTTAAGGGATTTCAGATATCAGGGAGTGGAATTAAAGAACAGCTTGTGGGAGCGCCAGAGAAGGGAAACCATAGAAACCTACCTGGCGATTCCCAATGATTCCCTGCTGCATATTTTCAGAAAAACAGCCGGCCTGGACGCTCCTGGGGAGAGCCTGATGGGCTGGTATGGAAACGGCGCTTCCACTTTTGGCCAGAAGCTGGGCGCCTTCGCCAAG
>NZ_QVLV01000013.1:0-1184 GCF_003435485.1 Eisenbergiella massiliensis | reverse complement strand
CAGAAGCTGGGCGCCTTCGCCAAGCTGTACGCGGTAACGGGCGATTACCGGCTGAAGGAGAAGGCCGTATTCCTGGCGGAGGAATGGGGCAGATGTGCTGCAGCCAGCGCGAAAACCATCGACTGCAATGGCACCTACGTCTACGAAAAGCTGCTGGGCGGCTTTCTCGACATGTATGAGTTTCTGCATTATGAGCCGGCGCTTGCCTATATTTCCGCGTTGACGGACAGCGCCGCCCGGCGGTTCAAGCGGGATATCCCAAGGGACGGCCTTCAGGGGCCGGAGCTTTGTGATAATGACATGATTGAGTGGTACACGCTTCCTGAGAATCTGTACCGGGCTTATCTGCTGACCGGGGAGAAGAAATATCTGGATTTTGCCAGGGAATGGGATTATACCTACCTGTGGGATAAATTGAACGCTCACGATTCCGCCATTGGGCCAAGGCATGCCTACAGCCAGGTCAACAGCTTTTCCAGCGCGGCAATGGCCTATCTGGCGACGGGGGATAAGAAGTACCTGGACGCAGCGGAAAACGGCTATGCGCTTGTGACGGAAAAGCATACCTATGCCACAGGCGGCTACGGCCCCGCGGAGTGCCTGTTTGCGGATGAAAAAGGGTTTCTGGGCGAGATGCTGAAGGATTCCTGGGATACCACCAAAAACGGGGCGGTCTACAGGAATTTCGGCGGCGGAATGGTTCCCAGGAACGATAACTGGGGAAGCTGCGAGGTATCCTGCTGCGCCTGGGCGGTCTTTAAAATCTGCAATTATCTTCTCCGGATTACCGGGAAAGCAAAATACGGTGACTGGGCGGAGCAGATGCTGATCAACGGTGTGGCCGGACAGCCGCCCATTGATTCCGAGGGGCACGTGATGTACTATGCCGGTTATTTTGTGGACGGCGCGGTAAAGAGCCTGGAGGACAGAAGGCTGCAGCCAAACGGCGCCAATTTTGAATGGCAGTGCTGCACCGGGACCTTTCCCCAGGATGTGGCGGAATATGCCAACATGATTTATTATACGGATGAGGAAGGGATCTATGTTTCCCAATACCTTCCTTCCAAAGCCTCTTTTTCCATTCGCGGCAGCCGGTTTGCCCTGGAAAACTGTTCCGGGGGTGATATTTCTCCCATCCGGAAATTCCGGGTGCAGGCAGAAGGCGGAACCTCCTGCCGGATCAG